>JABDQU010000047.1 GCA_013042105.1 Boseongicola sp. | reverse complement strand
AAAGGCTGCCTTGCCGGAGGCGTGCAATTGGCCGAAACCGGCCCGACATGGCAAGCCATGCGCCTCAGCCGCAACCGCAACTGGGGTCATCCCCGCACAATCCGCTACATCGAACGCCTGTCTGCCTTCGCCGCCAAACAACCGGGCTGGAACGGGCTCTATATCGGCGACATCTCACAACCCCGCGGAGGCCCGATGCTCACCGGCCACCGCAGTCACCAGTTGGGTCTGGACATCGACATCTGGATGCTGCCCGCCAAAGACCTCAATCTCAGCCGAAAAGCCCGCGAAAACCTGTCCTCCATCTCGACGCGGCGACAAAAAGGCGCCTTCGTGAACGAAAACTGGACGCCTCAGCACCATAAAATCCTGAAAGCCGCCGCCAGCGACCCGGATGTCGCCCGAATTTTCGTATTTCCCGGCGCAAAAGTGCAAATGTGCAAAGACGCACGCGGCGATCGCTCCTGGCTGCGCAAAATTCGCCCGTGGTGGGGCCATCACTACCATTTCCACGTGCGCCTGAACTGCCCAAACAACGCAGGCGCTTGCGTAAATCAAGCCCCTCCGCCCGCTGGCGATGGCTGCGATCAGGCGCAGGAATGGGTCAACAATATCCTCAATCCACCACCCCCGGATCCAAACGCCAAGCCACCCGCACCCCGGCGCGAATTGGTCATGGCAGACCTGCCCCAGCAATGCGCACAAGTCTTGTCGCGCTAGTTCTCGCGGCAACGCCCCTTGCCGCCGAACCCGGTCTTCAGCAAACCTCCCGCTTTATCTGGGACCGCCCCGAAGACTATTTCGGCGGCTGGTCCGCAATCGAGGTTTTACCCAGTGGAAATGACTTCATTGCCATCGGAGACAGCGCCCAGATCTTCGAAGGGTCCTTCACGCGCGAAGATACGCGCATCACCGGTGTCAAATGGGCACCGGTAGGAGCCTTGAAAGACACCGACGACGTCGCCCTTTTTCGCAAACAGATCAAGAATATCGACGACAGCGAAGGCATGGCGCTTTTCCCCGATGGCCGTTTTGCAATCTCATTCGAACGATCCCCCAGAATCCTCGTTTACGATGAAGAAAGCGCAGTTCTGCGCATTGAATTGCCCCGAGAAGCCGCCGCGCTGCCCGAAAACGGAGGCATCGAGGCGCTTGCAGTGGACAAAACTGGGCGTTTGATCGCAATCCCCGAGGCGATCCCGAAAAATGCACCGGGTTTCCCCGTGTGGCGGCAAACGGCAACCGGCTGGGAAACTCTCGGTCATCTCAGCCGATCACAAGGATTTCGCCCTGTCGGCGCGGATCTCGGCCCCGACGGCAAACTCTATGTCCTCGAACGCGCCTTCCATGCGATCGGCTTTCAAAGCCGAATTCGGCTGTTTTCCCTGGATGATATCGGCCCCGAGGGAGACCTGATCTGGACAACGCCGCTCCGGGCGTTCGATAATCTGGAAGGATTGTCTGTTTGGAAAGACAGCGATGGCGCGCTCCGCTTCACGATGATTTCTGACGACAACAACCTCGCCCTTCAGCAAACCCAGATCATCGAGTTCCGCTTGACGCAGTAGCGCCTCACGGCTAAACGCGCCCGTCCCCATCACGGGGCCAAGTCTCCGACTACCTTGTCAAAACGGAATACATTATGACCCGCATCCTTCCTGGCATCATCGCCATGGCCGCCATTGTGGTGGCTTCAAATATTCTCGTGCAGTTCCTGTTCGGCCAATGGCTGACGTGGGGCGCTTTCACCTATCCACTCGCATTCCTCGTCACCGACGTGATGAATCGCGTTTACGGCGCGCATAATGCACGCAAAGTCGTGTTCGCAGGCTTTCTCGTCGGTGTCGCCTGCTCAATGGTCGGCACACAGATTGTGGGCGAATTCGGACCACTGGTGACATGGCGCATCGCTTTGGGCTCCGGTCTGGCCTTCCTCACCGCACAACTCCTTGACGTCGCCATCTTCGACCGCCTGCGCGGCGGAACATGGTGGCGCGCTCCACTGGTATCGACCTTGATAGGCTCAGCAGTCGACACCGCCCTGTTCTTTACAATCGCGTTCTCCGCAGCGCTCGCCTTCATCGAGCCTGCAAACGACGTCAGCTGGGCCGGTGAAATCCTGCCAATGCTGGGCGTTGGCCCCGCGGTTCCCCTTTGGGTTTCGCTTGCCGTGGCCGATTGGGGCGTAAAAATTGCCCTTGCATTGATCGCGCTGGTGCCATTTCGCATAATTGTGAGGCGTTTGGGGGCAGAGCTTGCGTAAAAATCGTTGACAGACACAATATCTGTGCCAACCTCTCAAGTATCGGAAACAAACGAAAGGAGGTGGTCCAGTGTCTAGAGCGATATTGGAGAAATGTGTCGGAACAGTTGGAGGTAGCATCGCCTAAGGGCAAACCTGAAGGCTGAAGTACTTTTGATTGGGCCGTCGGCTTGACCGACCCCTAACTGGCCCATCTCCAAGACACTCGGAAGGGTCGCCCAACGGCGGCCCTTCTTCTATATCAAAGCACATGCAAATCACGCCGGACATCACAATCGCCGACTGGGAACTGACCGAGAGCTTCGTTCGCGCCTCCGGCCCGGGCGGACAAAACGTGAATAAAGTGTCCTCAGCCGTCGAGTTGCGGTTCGAGGCCGAACGCTCTCCCAACCTTCCACTGGATGTAAAACAAAGACTTCGCCGCTTGGCCGGACGCCGCTGGACCAAAGAGGGCGCCGTGATCATTCAGGTGAGCGATGAACGCAGCCAGGCACGAAACCGCGAAATCGCGCGAGCGCGGCTCGCGGATCTGATCCGGCGCGCCACCGAAAAACCAAAAAAACGCATTCGAACACGCGTGCCGCTTGGACAAAAACGAAAACGCGTCGAAGCAAAGAAGCAACGCGGACAAGTTAAAGCGCTGCGAGGACCGGTCGACGATTAGGGGCTTTGCCCCTCGCCGCTTGCGCGTCTCACCCCAGGATTTTCAGACCCAAAGAATGCATTAACCCTAACCGAAGTTAACCCTAATGGGCTTTGTGCAATTTGTTTCAAATTAGGAGTTTTGAAACCAATTTGCGCGAGTCTCACTGTGCAAGGCAGCGGGGACGCCAGCCTTGTGACCTGAAGAAGAGGCGGCTTGTGTCTTGTTGATGCAAGCCGCCTTTTTCTTTCTTTGGGTCCTGAAATCCCGGGGGTGTGGGGGCAGAGC
>JABDQU010000032.1 GCA_013042105.1 Boseongicola sp. | reverse complement strand
CACCACCATCACCGGCGAGACCATCACAATAGGCGCCCCCAAAGACCGCTGGACACTGCTCATCGTCTACCGGGGCCGTCACTGCCCTAAGTGCAAAGCCTACCTCAACAAACTTCAGGCCATGCTGCCAGCCTGGACAGCGGTCATGGATTTGGTGGTCGTCTCCGCCGACACCCGCGAAAAGGCCGAAGCCGACGCCACCGAGTTCGGCTGGTCCTTCCCCCTCGCCTACGGACTTACCGAAGCCCAGATGCGCGAACTCGGCCTTTATGTCTCCGACCCACTTTCTGAAGCAGAAACCGACACGCGCTTTGCAGAACCCGGCACCTTCGCGATCCGCCCGGACGGAACCCTGATGCTCGTCGACATCTCCAACGGCCCCGCGGCGCGCCCTGATCTCGACGTGCTCCTCAGCGGAATGCAGTTCAACATCGACAACGACCGCCCCACGCGCGGCACTGCCTAACGCGCGAGCACCTCCGCCAAAACCCGCTCGAAAACCTCTCCAGCCTCCGCCCGCGCAATCAACTCCAACAACCCGTCGCGCCCCGCCGCCCGCTCAATCGCCGCCACTTCCGCCGCCGCCGAACCATAGGTCCGCCCTACACCCAAGTCGTCAAACGCCGCGCGCAACTGCCAGAACCGCACGACCTCCCGCACCCGCGCCCGCGACGCCGCCGTCACAGCTCCGCCGCCGCGCGGATGATCCGCCACATGGGTCGCCAGCCCCTCATCAAACCACGTCGGATAAGGCTGGCGCACCAGATTGCGCACCCCCATAGACCGATGCAGCCGCGCATGCGTCATCTCGTGGCTCAAGGTGCCAAGCGTCAATCCCCCCGGCGCCACCATCACCGCCAAATAGGCAATCGAAAGCCCGTTTCCGCCAATCCCAAAGTCCCGCGCACAGCCCCGTGTTGAACACAGCACCATCACCGGACGCGGCGGCGCATCCCCGAAAAACCTTTCTACCCGCGCGCGCGACGTCTCAACCAAATCCAGATAGACGCCCGCCCGCTCCGGCCGATCCGTCCAGACATGCGGCGCGATCTCGACCAGCCCATAGGCCTCTGGCCAAACGTAGCGATGCGTCCCCGGCAACGCCGCTCCAACGACCAAAGCCGCAAAGAACGCATTCGACAAAAAACTGAAGACCTTGCCCATCATCCCACCGTCAAAGCCGGGAGCGCGCCCAAGTTCAACCCGATATGACAGGCACGAAAAATCCCCCCAACCCCAATCCTCCTGACACAACCCTGTCAGGAGGGGTGTGTCACAACAGGCCATCAACCCAAGAAAGGAACACGAATCATGACAACCCCTCCTGCCAATACCGTCGTCTGGACCGAAATCCCCGTGCGTGACATCGACCGCGGAATCGTCTTTTATAGCGAGGTGTTCAAATTCTCGATGCAACGCAACGATACCGGGCCGAACCCCATGGCCGACCTCTCCGACCCGGATGGCGGCGTCGCAGGGCACCTCTATCCGGGCGTGCCCGCCGCGCCGGGGGCAGGTCCGACGATCCACCTCAATGTCCCCGACACGCTTGAGGCGACGGCAGATCGCTGCTGGAAAGCCGGAGGCACAGTGCAAGGCGACCCCATTCCGCTGCCGGTGGGTCGCTTCCAATACGCGCTCGACCCCGACGGCAACTCCATTGGCCTCTTTGAAGCAAAGGCCGCCTGATGCGCCGGGCCGACCGTCTCTTTCAGATCGTGCAATATCTGCGCGACGGTCGGCTCACCACCGCCGCAACTCTGGCCGAAAAACTCGAAGTCAGCGAACGCACAATTTACCGCGATATTGCTGATCTCATCGGCACCGGCGTGCCCATCGATGGCGAAGCCGGGGTCGGATACATCATGCGCGAAGGCTATGACGTCCCGCCCCTGATGTTCACCCGCTCCGAAATCGTCGCCCTCACCGCCGGAGCGCGCCTGATCCGCGCATGGGGCGGCACGGCGATGGCAGAAGCGGCCGAAGAAGCGTTGGTGAAAATTCGCGCCGTTCTGCCCGAAGACGCCCGCCAGAACGCGGCCAAAGTTCAGGTCCACGCGTTCCAGATGCCGGTCCTTGATCAGGACACCCGCAAACGCCTCGACCTGCTTGAAGCCGCCATCGAAGCCCAAACACGCCTCGAGATCACCTACGCCACCGAAAACGGCACGCCTTCCAATAGAACGATCCGCCCTTTAGGCCTGTGGTTCTGGGGCAAGGTCTGGACCCTCGTCGCATGGTGCGAGTTGCGGAACGATTTCCGCATGTTCCGCGCCGACCGCATTAGCGAGCAAACCGAAGCCGGACACTTCAAACAAGAACGCGGCAAGCGCCTCTCGGACTTTTACGCCTCCAAAGACCCGAACCGCCCGTCAAACCTGCCCCTCAACGGCTAAAGCAAAAGACACCGCCCCGGCCCCTTCACCCTTTCAAAAATACCTGAAACCCGACGCCTGCCAAAGGCGCTAGCCCTCGACCTTGCCCCGCCGATCGCCCCGCAAATTCGCATAAAGCACATGGTTTCGCCACCGCCCGTCGATCTGCAAATACGACTGCGCCACACCCTCATACTTATACCCGCACTTCTCCAGCAACCCCCGCGACGCCTTGTTCTCCGGCAAACACGCGCTCTCCAACCGACTGAGATCCAAGACCTCAAACGCGTGATGCACCATCGCCGTCAACGCCTCGCGCATATAGCCCTCCCGCGCATGCGGCGCACCAATCCAATACCCGATGGTTCCAGCCTGAGCAGGCCCGCGCCGGATATTGTCCAGCGTGATCGCACCAATCAAACGCCCGTCCTCGCGCCGCTCCAGAAACAACGGCAACGCCGTGCCCTGCGCAATCGACCGACTGGCCCAATAGACCCGGTTCACAAACGACTTGCGCGACAAATGATCCCGCGCCCAGCGCGGCTCCCACGGCACCAGAAACTCCGAAGACTGTTCGCGAAGGGCTGCCCAATGGCGAAAATCTGCATGCACAGGCGGGCGTAAAATCATCCGCCCGGTATCAATCCGGACCTTGCGCCCGAACTTCAGCATTACGCGACCAACCTGCCCGCCAAAGCCTCACGCTCCGGCGCACGCGCCACCGGCCCATAAAGCGCCAGCGCAGTATCCGCACTCTCAACCAGTCCGGCGGCAAACGCCTTGGCATCCCCCGTTGTCACCGCGTCGATCAGCTCAACGGTTTCCTCCAAAGGCGGCACCCGGTCCCAGATCGACATCAGACGCGCCAGACGCTCGGCCCGGTTCGACGGGCTCTCCAGCCCCATCAACATCCCCGCCTTCATCTGAGCCCGCGCCCGGGCGATCTCTTCAGGCATCAGATCATCCGCTGCACGCTTCAACTCATCCACCGTGAGGTTCACCAACCCCTCAATGTCCTCCGCGCCGGTCCCTGCATAAATCGTCATGAGACCACTGTCCGCATAAGCCCCGGTTTGCGCGAATATCGTATAGCAAAGTCCGCGCTTCTCGCGCGCCTCCTGAAACAGCCGCGACGACATGCCCCCGCCCAAAACGGTCGAGAAAATCTGCGCCGTATAAACCGCCGGATCACGATACCCCGGCGTCTCAAACGCCAAAGCGAAATGCGCCTGCTCAAGGTCCTTCTCAACGCGATGCTCGCCACCTCGGAAAACCGCCGGATCCGTGCCACCCCCATCATGCGCCGCCAGATGCCCAAAGGCCGCCTCCGCCGCTTTCACAATGGCGTCGTGATCCACAGCCCCCGCCGCCGAGACGATGATATTGCCCGGCGCATAGCGCTCAGCCACAAACCCCGACAGATCCTTCACCCCGAAAGACGACACCTTCTCAGACGGCCCCAAAATCGTGCGCCCTAAAGGCTGATCCGGAAACGCCGTTTCCTGCAACCAGTCGAAAATCACATCGTCCGGCGTGTCATGCGCCTGCCCGATCTCCTGCAGGATCACATGGCGCTCAACCTCAACCTCACGCGGATCAAACGCCGGATTGAGAACGATATCGCTGATCACATCGAACGCCAGCGGCACATCGTTTTCCAACACCCGCGCATAATAGGCCGTCATCTCGCGACTGGTGTAGGCGTTGATATACCCCCCCACATCCTCAATCGCCTCGGCAATATCCAAAGCCGACCGCTTCGCCGTGCCTTTAAACGCCATATGCTCCAGAAAATGCGCAATGCCATTTTGCTCAAGCCGCTCATGCCGCCCGCCAGCAGCAACCCAGACCCCAAGCGAGGCCGACGCCAAGCCCGGCATATGTTCCGTCACGACGCGCACGCCGTTGCTCATGCGATGAATTTCGACAGTCACGTCGCGCGCATCTTTCGGATCAAGGCTTCTATCTCCCCAAGGTCATTTCCAACGCGTGTGACGCGCTCTGACCTTTGATAGAGATCCCCCATCCGGTTTGGAAGAGGTGGCCGCACCCCGGTCGCCGCTTCCACCGCATCCGGGAACTTCGCCGCATGCGCGGTCGCCAGCGTGATCATCGGTGTGGCAGACAAGCCCTGCTCCTCAGCCACCTTCACACCTACCGCCGTATGCGGGCACAAAACCTCACCCGTCCGCTCCAGCATCGCGGCAATCGTCACACTCGTCTCAGCTTCTGACGCCCGACCAGACCCATAGATGTCGCGCAACACATCAATCGCACCCTGTGAAACAGGGAACCCGCCCGAGTCCTTCAACTCGGACATCAACTGCGCCACCGCGCCCCCGTCCCGGCCATAGGCCTCGAACAAAGCGCGTTCAAAATTCGACGACACCTGAATATCCATCGACGGCGAAATCGTCGGCGTCACACCTTCCTTCGTGTAAGCCCCGCTCTCCAACGTCCGATGCAAAATATCATTCTGGTTCGTCGCCACGACCAACCGCTCAATCGGCAAGCCCATCCGCTTGGCGATATAGCCTGCAAAGATGTC
>JABDQU010000043.1 GCA_013042105.1 Boseongicola sp. | reverse complement strand
TCTGGACGCCGCGCGCCTTGCCCGGATCATTGCGAACCCGACAATTCCATTGGCGTATAAGCAAGAGACGGACGTCGAGTTTCGCGACACGGTGGTCACATTGTTGCTGGATAACTCGGGATCAATGCGCGGACGCCCTATTTCCATCGCCGCGATCTGCGCTGATGTGATGGCGCGCACGCTTGAGCGCTGTAACGTCAAAGTTGAAATTCTGGGCTTCACGACGCGGGCCTGGAAGGGTGGCCAATCACGCGAGCAATGGCTGCAAGAGGGTCGTCCGCAACTGCCGGGACGCCTGAACGACTTGCGCCATATCGTTTACAAAAGCGCAGATGCTCCGTGGCGTCGCTCTCGCACGAACCTTGGTCTGATGATGAAGGAAGGCCTGTTGAAAGAAAACATCGACGGCGAAGCGCTTGAGTGGGCATTCCGCCGGCTTGCTGGACGTCGCGAGGCGCGCAAGATCCTGATGGTGATTTCCGACGGTGCACCGGTCGATGATTCAACGCTTTCGGTGAACCCGGCCAACTTCCTTGAGAAGCATCTGCGCGACGTCATCGAAATGATCGAAAAACGCAAAGCCGTCGAGCTTTTGGCGATCGGTATTGGGCATGACGTGACACGGTATTACAGCCGCGCGGTGACGATCACCGATGTCGAACAACTTGCCGGTGCGATGACCGAGCAGCTGGCGGCCTTGTTTGACAGCAATCCACGCGCGCGCGCGCGCAAGATGGCGCTAAAGAAGGCGAATTGATGTTTCAGTCGTTTGAGGCAACGTCGTCGCCGGATCAGGGACCTCCGCGTCTGAAGGCGCTACGTATCGAAATGAAAGAGGCGGGAGTCGATGCCTTTGTGGTGCCGCGTGCGGACGCGCATCAGGGCGAGTATGTCGCGCCCTGTGATGAACGACTGGCCTGGTTGACGGGGTTCACCGGGTCTGCGGGTTTTGCGGCTATCACGCAGCAGATAGCCGGGGTTTTCATCGACGGGCGCTATAAAGTTCAGGTCAAAAGTCAGGTTGCCGACACCTATACGCCTGTGGATTGGCCCGAGACAAAGCTGGGAGCTTGGCTGGTCAAGCATCTGGCAAAAGGCGATAAAGTTGCGATTGATCCCTGGCTTCATACGGTTGCCGACGTGCGTGTCTTGCGATCGGGCCTAAAGAGCGCTGGCATTGATCTTGTGATGTCGCCAAACCTTGTCGATGCGGCTTGGGATGATCGTCCCGGTCGGCCCAAAGCGCCCCTTTTGGTTCATTCAATTGAGGTCGCCGGTGAAAGCAGCGCCGAGAAACGCGCAAGACTTGCAGCGGACCTGAAAACGACAAAGCGCGATGCCGTTGTTCTGACGTTGCCGGATTCGATTTGTTGGCTTTTGAACATTCGCGGCAGCGACATTCCGCGTAATCCACTGGCCCAGGGGTTTGCTGTGCTGCACGCTTCGGGCGACGTGGCGTTCTTCACGAACGCCACCGCTGATGAAGATGTCATCGCGCATTTGGGCAGCGATGTTGCGCTTTATGCTTATGATGGATTACCGGCGTATTTGCGGACGTTGACGGGCACCGTTCAGCTTGATCCGGGCTCGGCCCCTGAAGCTGTTCGCGCGGTTTTGGACGATGTTGAGGGCATTGAGATCGACGAGGCCGATGATCCTTGTGTTCTTCCCAAAGCGTGCAAAACAGACGCGGAAATTGCGGCCACGCGCGGGGCGCATCTGCGTGATGGCGCGGCCATGGTCGAATTCTTGGCATGGCTGGACGAACACGCCCCAAGCGGCGCTTTGAGCGAAATTGATGCTGCAAAGTCCCTTGAAGGGTTTCGCCGCGCGACCAATGCTTTGCACGATATATCGTTCGATACGATCTCGGGTGCAGGGCCGAATGCCGCGATGTGTCATTACCGGGTCACCGAAGACACGAACCGCGCCATATTGCCCGGCGAGTTGTATCTTGTTGATTCCGGTGGACAATATACCGACGGGACAACTGATATCACGCGCACGATCATCGTCGGAAACCCCACCGAGGAGCATCGCGACTGCTTTACGCGCGTGCTTCAGGGGATGATTGCGGTCTCTTGCGCGCGTTTTCCGCGTGGCCTTGCAGGACGCGATCTGGATGCGCTGGCGCGGGCACCACTTTGGCGCGCGGGCCTGGATTACGATCATGGCACGGGTCATGGCGTAGGTGTCTTTTTAAGCGTGCATGAAGGACCACAGCGGCTTTCGCGAATATCGGAAGTTCCCCTTCAGCCGGGCATGATCCTGTCCAACGAACCCGGATATTACCGCGAAGGTGCATTTGGCATCCGTATCGAAAACCTGATCGTGGTGCGGGAAGCCGCCAAGATCGGAGACGCGCGCGACCAACTTGATTTTGAAACGCTGACATATGCGCCAATTGATTTGCGGCTCGTTGACGTTGACGTTTTGTCCAAGTTCGAGCGCAACTGGCTGAACGAATATCACCGCGAGGTAAGGGAAAAACTCCTCTCGCGAGTCTCGGAAAGCGCAAAAAACTGGCTGAGTGCGGCCACGCGCCCTATCTGACAGGTCTAAGCAACCGCAAGAGGCGCGCCATCGCGTGACCGCACCAAATAGGAGTCGCTAAATGGCCACGCATATCAACGTATCAAAAGCCAATGGAACATGGGTCGTTCGCGCCGGCGGCGCCGTCCTGGCTGAAAGCCAGAACGCGCTTGAACTGACAGAAGGCAGCCACGGGCCGGTCATTTACTTTCCGCGCGAAGACATTGCTATGGATTTTCTGGACGCATCCGAGCGGACCTCGCATTGCCCGCACAAGGGGGACGCCAGCTACTTTTCCATCGTCACCAAAAGCACGACAATTCAGGACGCGGCCTTGAGCTATGAAAACCCAAAAGAGAGCTTTGCGGACATCGCGGGCCACTTGGCTTTTTTTGGCGGCGAGCAAGTTGCCGTAGAGCAGGTCTGATCAGACTTCAGCTGTGCTCTTCTGCTGCTGTCGCAGCCAAGGCGCGATTATAGGCGCGCAGCGCATCAACCTGGAACAAGGCACCGTGAATTTGCGGTGCCTCCCCTTCTTCGCCAAGCGTGACAACCGCCAGAAACTGTCGGTTTGTCGCCTCAAAGACTGGCATCGCGGTCTCAAGCGTCGCATTGCGGGCAATCGTATAACCGCCTTCGATCGCCTCCCAGATAGCATCATCTGGCGCGGCCCGCGGATCATCGGGCGGGCGCATCACATTGGCCACGCGGAACATCGACAACAGATAGGCCTGCGGTCCGGCGGCGAGGTGGATATTGCGCCTCTCAAGTTGGGAAAGGAAAAAGGAACGGTCCACAAGGCGAGACGCCAAGGCTGTGGACATCGAAACGGCGACCATCACGGCAAGACCCGTTTGCCAGTCGCCTGTCAGCTCGAAGACGATAAGCGTGGTCGAAATCGGCGCACCCAGAACGGCGGCCGCTACCGCCCCCATACCGGCAAGAGCGTAGAGCGTTTCCGAGCCGGAGATATTGGGCGCAATCGATGTTGCAACAAGACCAAACGCCAGTCCCAATAAGGCCCCGACCATAAGCGACGGCGAAAACACTCCGCCCCCCATACGGCCCGCCATGGTGATGGCAACGGCAACGACCTTCAGAACGCAAAACACCACGACTTCATGCAGCGCCAGTGCGCCCGTCAGCGCAGCCGAGGTCGTTTCGTAACCGACACCGATGATGTGCGGATAGAATATCGCGAGGCCGCCCAGAAGCGCGCCCGCGACGGCAGGGCGCAAGAACCGAGGCAAGCGGATTCTTTGTTGAAAAAACGTGCCAAAATCATCCGCCCAAAAAATCGCGCGCATCATCAGAACGGCGACGAGGCCGGACAACAATCCAAGGATCAGAAAAGCCGGAAGCTCGACATAAAAGGCCAGCACCCCTGCCTCTCCCAGCGAAAACTCGGTGATGTCGCCAAAGGTCAGGCGGTTGATGACGGTTCCGGCGACCGATGCGATGACAATCGGAGCGAACGCATGAACCGCAAAGTGGCGCAGCACCACCTCAAGCGCGAACAAGGCCCCGGCAATGGGTGCATTGAACGACGCCGACACCGCCGCCGCGACGGCGCATCCCAAAAGGTCACGCCCTGTTATGCCGTCAGCAGCAAGCCGGTTCGAAACCCAGGTCGAAATCACGGCCGCCAGATGCACCACCGGCCCTTCCCGGCCCGTTGATCCGCCTGTCCCAAGCGTGATGAGGGATGCCGCCGCTGAAGCAAGCCCCTCTTTGGTTTCGACGCGCCCGTCTTTGGTTGCGGCCCCTTCAATGACCTCTGCCACCGATCGCACTTTGCCGTCCGACGTGAACCGGTTGAGGATCAGACCCACCGTCAGCCCGCCGATGATCGGGATGACAAGGATCACATACCAGGGCAGCGTTTCTGCAAAGGAATGGATCAGGCGGACATCATCTGTTCCGTAAAGCGTTTGCTGCAAAAGGGTGATGCCCGAGCGAAAAAGAACAGCCGCGAAGCCTGCGGCGATCCCGATCAGAAGTGCGATGAACCAGAACTGGATGCCGCTCGGACCCTTGGTGAGCAGGACATGCCAACCTGTTTTGCAGGCGCTTAGTGCGGCGTGCAGTTGGTTGCTGACAATCGACTTGCGAGGGGCGTCCATACTCACGGGTCCACCCCGGACACTTTCGAACCGCCCGACGCCCTGTCCGGGAGACGCCCAACGTCTCGCGCCGTTTCGATCTGACGCGGTGTCTCTTGGTAGGCGCTTGATGGCAAAGGGGAAAGAGCGATATCACGCTCTGCACCGCATTGTAGCGAACTGTGATCGAAAGAGCGGGGCTTTCTGACCTTGCGTTGACACACGCGTCACGGTGCCGTGACAGTCCTGTCACAGCCCTTGCTTTGCAGTGCTGCGGCGCACAGTTTGTCAGCCCTGAGACAACTGGAGAATGCGCGATGAGCATGGAACGCTTTACTTTCGAAGGACACGCAGGCGACGCACTGGCTGCGCGTCTTGATCTGCCGGATGGCCCGCATCTTGCAACGGCGCTTTTTGCTCACTGCTTCACTTGCGGCAAAGACATCACGGCGGCACGGCGAATTTCATCGCGCCTGGCCTCTATGGGGATTGCGGTACTGCGGTTCGATTTCACGGGTCTGGGGCATTCGAAAGGCGAATTCGCCAACACGACCTTCTCGTCCAACGCGCAAGATCTGGTCCGCGCAGCTGAAGCACTGAAAGAACGCGGCATGGCACCATCGCTGCTGATTGGTCACTCGCTCGGGGGGGCCGCGGTGCTTAAAGCCGCGGCGGAAATCCCTTCAGTCAAAGCAGTCACGACCATTGGCGCACCGTTTGATCCTGGCCACGTCACACATAATTTTGGCGACGCTCTGGAAGCGATCAAAGCGGACGGTAAAGCACAGGTTTCGCTCGCTGGCCGCCCTTTCACCATCGGCAAGGACTTCCTCGATGATGTTGACAGCGCATCGCTTGCACCAGCGATTGGCAAGCTGGGCAAGGCCCTTCTGGTCATGCACGCGCCGCGCGATGAAACCGTCGGCGTCGAAAACGCGACAAATATCTTCACGGCCGCACGCCACCCCAAAAGCTTCGTCACACTTGATGACGCGGATCACCTGATCACGCGCGCCTCGGACGCGGAATACGCTGCCGAAGTCATCGCCGCATGGAGCGCGCGCTATCTCGAGCTGAAACAACCCGCGCCTCCACCTGGTGCGCCCGAAGGGATCGTGCGCGTGGCCGAAGTCGACGAGGCCGGCTTTTTGCAAGACGTGAACGCAGGTCCAAAGCATCACACGCTTGCCGACGAACCCGAAGCCTACGGCGGCACCAACAAAGGCATGACGCCCTACGGGTTTCTTTCCGCCGGCCTCGGGGCCTGCACGTCGATGACCATCCGCATGTATGCACGCCGCAAAGGGTGGCCGCTGACGCATGTCTCCGTGGATGTCACCCATGACAAGGTCCACGCGCAAGACGCCAATACAGGTGATAACAACAAAATCGATGGCTTCCGACGGGTGATCAAACTGGAAGGCAAGCTTGATGCCGATCAACGTGATCGCCTGCTCGAAATCGCTGACAAATGTCCGGTCCATCGCACTCTGGAACGCGGAGCTTCGGTGGAAACCGTTTTGGCAGACACCTGACT
>JABDQU010000034.1 GCA_013042105.1 Boseongicola sp. | reverse complement strand
CTCCGCCTAACACTGTTTACCCACCACGCGCGCGACCAATGGGGATGAGGAACTGGCGCGGGCCTCACTCGTATTGATGAATTGCCGGCCGTTTGACGGAATATACATCATCAGGCCGGCGTCGGTTGCCCGACCCCCTCACGGTTCCACCCGATATCACGAGTGATGTCAGAGGGACGTTCCAAAGGACAAAGCCTCCACTCACGGAACAGTTGTAATATGACTCTCAACTTGACCTAAGGGAAGTATGGTTTTCCATACCAACACGACTTCGCGTGAGAGAAGCGTGAATTCACCGGGAATTATCCGTCAATCGCCTAAAAATTCAGCTTTCAAACACGAAGAATTGCCGCTGAAGCGACGCTTTCATGATGGCCTGCGCTGTCGTTTCAACCTGCAAAGCCTCGCGCGCATTGCGCAGATGTTTCTCGACCGTGGCGGCTGTTAGCCCCATGATCGTCGCGGCGTCCTGCGTGGTCTTGCCCTCGCTCACCCACTCCAAAGCTTCGCGCTGACGCTTAGACAATCGCTGCTGCGCCACGGGAACGGGCAGGGAGGCCAGCTTCAGGTGCGCAACCTGAGCGAGTATTTCGATTTCCTCTCCGTGCCGCGCCCACAGCCCGTCAACGTCCGCCTGCTTCATGCCCGGCCTGGCCGTCAGTCCGATCGCCGCCTTCTGACGAGGTGAGGGGTCCGGAAACGAGACAGTCACACCCGCCAGAACATCAAAACTCTTGTTCAACTCCAGAACCTTAAGCTGATCTGGCGTCAGGGTATCCTCAATCTGAGCCACATAAGACCAAGGCATCGCACCATCATTTTCCACAGCCCAAACCGCCATAGGTGCCGAGACAAACATGCGTTCCGTCACAAATGCGCGTACATACTCATCCGGGTGGTTTGACAGGATCAACATGTCGGCCGGATTGCCAAGCGATCCCTTGGTGCGAAAACGTGTCATTCCATAAAGCAGCCGATCAAAGCCGAACTCGGCCATTTCGTCCGTCAGGATCGACCACGCCGTTTCGACCGACTGCGCGGACAGCAATTTTAGCAATGCGGGCTTCACTGCTACAAAACGCTCAAATGCTCAGCCAATGCTCTGACCGCCAGGGCATATCCCTGAATTCCCACCCCCGAGATCATCCCGACCGCAGCTGGCGTGATATAGCTGTGATGGCGAAAAGGTTCGCGTGCATGAATGTTCGAGATATGCACCTCAACGACAGCCATCTCGGTGCCAACAATCGCATCATGAATTGCCACCGAAGTATGAGAATACGCGCCCGCATTCAGAACGATCCCGTTATGGACACCGCGTGCTGACTGAATAGCGTCGACCAGCGCACCCTCATGGTTCGACTGAACGCACTCAATTTCCAACGCAAATTCAGCTGCCGTATCCCGGCAAAGCACCTCGACATCGGCCAGTGTCGCCGTGCCATAAACGTCCGGCTGGCGCGTTCCGAGCAAATTCAGGTTCGGACCATTCAGGATAAGAAGCGACGCCATGGGTAATTTCCTTTGCAACTCCTTCAATCCATTGAAACATTACTTCGTTTCAAACAAGGGGAAAGGCACAAAAAAGCGCGGAACTCGCCAGTTCGCGTTCGTTGTGTTCCAGAAGGGACATCGGATCATCGCTATGGCAAGGCTCAGCCTTTACGTTAAGATCACTTCGCAACCTAATGATTTAAAGACAGGAAGCAACAATCCCCATCACGTCACGAAGCTTTAATTAACATAATATTGGTTATGCGAATAATGGCTTCCCGGATGCAGATGTCCTATCCCAACGCGTATCCCGCACCACGCACCGTCCGCAAAGGATCATCCCCACCGTATGTGCAAAGCGCTTTGCGCAAACGCCCGATATGCACATCAACGGTCCGCGTATCGACATAGATGTCGCGGCCCCAGACCCGGTCCAGAAGCTGTTCGCGTGACCAGACCCGTCCAGGTTTTTCCATGAACGTGCTCAACAGACGAAACTCGGTCGGCCCCAGCTTTATCTCGCCCCCGGCGCGCGTCACCCGGTGGGTTTCGGCGTCCAGCACGATATCGCTATATTCCAGCCGTTCGCCAATCGTCGCAGGTCGTGTGCGTCGCAACTGAGTGCGCACCCGCGCCATCAGCTCGACCACAGAGTATGGCTTGACCATATAATCATCCGCACCGGTCTCAAGGCCCCTGACCTTGTCGACCTCCTCGCTGCGCGCACTTAACATAATTACCGGCACATTCCGTGTCTGGTTGTTCGCCTTCAGCCGCCGACAAATTTCGATCCCCGAAACGCCAGGCAACATCCAGTCCAACAGAATAATGTCGGGCTGCATTTCGTCGACCAGTGTTATGGCGTCGTCGCCGTTGTCCGTCTTGGTAACGGCAAAACCTTCGGCCTCAAGGTTGTAGGTCAAAACCTCAAGTTGCGCCGCCTCATCCTCAACGACCAGAACGCTTGGGCTGCCCGTCGACATGGATCACAGCCCCTCGTTCACATAAGGCGTCTTGTCCTGCTTAGGCCGCGCATCATCCGGCATGTGCCCGGTCACCAGGTAAACCACCTGCTCGGCGATCGAGGTCACATGGTCGCCCATCCGCTCAATATTCTTGCCGATGAAATGCAGGTGCATACAGGCCGTAATATTGCGCGGATCTTCCATCATATGCGTTAGCAATTCGCGAAACAGCGCCGTATACATCTGATCCACGTCCTCGTCGCGCAAGATCACCTGATGCGCCAGAGCTTCGTCGCGCTGGATATAAGCGTCCAACGCATCCTTCAGCATCAACTGAACTTCCCGCGACATGCGCTTCACCGATGCCGTGGTGCCGTCCACCTCAGGCGTTTCCAGCAGGATTGGCGTCCGCTTGGCAAGGTTCTTGGCGTAATCCCCACACCGCTCAAGGTTTGCGCTGATCTTGATCACCGTCAGCACCGTGCGCAAATCCCCGGCCGTCGGAGCGCGCAGCGCAATCACGCGCGCGGCCTCTTCGTTGACCTGCTCTTCCAGCGCGTCAATCGCCTTGTCGGCTTTGCGGACCTGTTCGGCCAATTCGATGTCGCGCTCCGCCAACGAGCGTGCCGAGTCCAGAATGGCCGTTTCAACCATTCCGCCCATCTTCATCAGTGTCGCCTGGATCGCTTCCAGATCTCTGTCAAACGCCGAGGCAATATGTGCTTCGTTCATGTCCTGCTCGCTCCCCTACCCGATCCGTCCGGTGATATAGCTCTCGGTCCGGCTGTCTTCGGGGTTGGTGAAAATCTGTCCGGTCTCGCCGTATTCAACAAGATCGCCCAAGTGAAAAAACGCAGTCTTCTGGCTCACACGTGCCGCCTGCTGCATAGAATGTGTAACAATAACAACGGAATAGCGCTGCTTCAATTCGTCAATCAACTCCTCTACCTGCGCGGTCGCAATCGGGTCCAGCGCCGAACACGGCTCGTCCATCAACAGAACCTCAGGCTCGGTCGCAATCGCGCGCGCAATGCAAAGGCGCTGCTGCTGACCACCCGAAAGCCCGGTGCCCGGTTGGTCCAGTCGGTCCTTCACTTCTTCCCAGATCGCACCACGCCGAAGCGACTTTTCAACGATCTCATCAAGCTCGGCCTTGTTCCGCGCAAGCCCGTGAATACGCGGCCCATAGGCGATATTGTCATAGATCGACTTCGGGAACGGGTTCGGCTTTTGAAACACCATGCCGACCTTCGCACGCAGTTGCACCGGATCAACCTTGGCGTCGTAAATATCCTCGCCATCCAGCAGAATTGTCCCCGTCACCCGCGCCGCATCAATCGTGTCGTTCATCCTGTTGAGACACCGCAAAAACGTCGATTTCCCGCAACCCGACGGCCCGATAAACGCCGTAACCGTGTTGTC
>JABDQU010000030.1 GCA_013042105.1 Boseongicola sp. | reverse complement strand
TGCAGACCAGCACAACCGGCCCCACATGCTCGCCCCGAATACCCTGACGCAAAATGAAGGCGTTCTGCGCCCCAATCGCCAGGATCAGTGAAAACCCAAGCGCAAACCCCGATAAAAGCGCCGTCATTCCGACTATCCCTCAATCTGTTCGCGCCCATTGACCACGCGCGCCTTCATCATGCAAATTAAAGAAAAAGTTGTTGGATAAGATTTTCTAATGTTTGAACACCCCCACCTCGCCGCCCTCACCGCGATCCTGCGCACTGGCAGCTTCGAGGCCGCAGCCGCCCACCTTTCCGTCACGCAATCCGCAATCTCGCAACGCATCCGCGCGCTGGAAGACCGCGTGGGCGCGCCCGTCCTGCAACGCACCACGCCGCCTCAGCCCACACCCACCGGCAAAAAACTGGCGGCCCACGCCGATGCCCTCGCCCGCCTGAACGCCGAGCTCGACGCCGATCTCGGGCGCGACCATGCGTTGTCCCTGCGCCTCGCCATCAACGCCGACAGCATCGACACATGGTTCCTCCCCGCCCTGCAAGGCCTCCCGGACCACCGCTTTGACATTCGCATCGAAGATCAGGACCACTCGGCCGATCTCCTTCGAAACGGTGAGGTCGCCGCCGCCGTCACCACACGCGCAACACCCGTTCAGGGCGCCGACGTGATCCCCTTGGGCGCATTACGTTACATCGCAACCGCCAGCCCCGCCTTTCAAGACCAGCATTTCGAACATGGCCTGACACCTACAGCCCTCGCATCCGCGCCTGCACTTGTGTTCAACGAAAAAGACAAACTGCAGGAAAGCTGGGCGCGTGCGGCATCCGGACAAACCCTCACCCTGTCCGCCCACTACCTGCCCACAACGCGCGGCTTCGTTGAAGCCGCCACCCTCGGCATTGGCTGGGGCCTGAACCCCGAACCCCTTGTGCGCGACGCCCTCAGGCGCGGAGACCTCGTCGCTCTCAGACCCGACCTGCCCTTCGACACGCCGCTTTACTGGCAAACCAGCCGCATCGGCAAAGGCGCACTCGCGGCCCTCACGTCAAACGTCAAAAGAACAGCCAAACGCCTGCTTCACCAGACGCCCAGCCCTTCACCCTTTTAAAAATACCGTGGGGTGAGGCCCCGAAAGGGGTCCAGGGGCAAAGCTCCTAAAAACGCCCGGCTCAGAGCTGCGCCATAACCTCATCCGAAATCTCGAAGTTCGCCGTCACACGCTGAATATCATCATCGTCTTCCAGCACTTCGATCAACCGGAACAGCTTCTGCGCGCCTTCCAGATCAAGCTCGGTCGTCGTCGTCGGCTTCCAGATCAGCTTGGTCGATTCCGCTTCACCCAATTCGGCCTCAAGCGCGGTCGACACTTCGTTCAGATCGGTATCCTGACAGTAAATCGTATGCCCATCCTCTGAGCTTTCGACATCTTCGGCCCCCGCCTCAATCGCCGCCATCATCACCGTGTCTTCGTCGCCCACGGTCGCCGGATAGACAATCTCGCCCTTGCGCTCAAACATGAACCCGACCGAGCCCGTCTCGCCAAGGTTGCCGCCGTGCTTGCCAAAGGTCGAGCGCACGGTCGACGCGGTGCGATTACGGTTATCTGTCATCGCCTCGACAATCACCGCGACCCCGCTTGGCCCATACCCCTCATAGCGAATTTCTTCATAGTCATCGCCCTCGCCCGCCTGACTTTTCGAGATCGCGCGATCAATCACGTCCTTGGGCACCGAGTTTGACTTGGCTTCCTTCACCGCCAACCGCAAACGCGGGTTTTTCTCCGGGTCCGGATCACCCATCTTCGCGGCAACCGTGATCTCCTTGGAAAGCTTCGAAAACAGCTTCGAGCGCACCGCGTCCTGGCGCCCTTTGCGGTGCTGAATATTTGCCCATTTTGAATGACCGGCCATGCCACGCCTCCCGACTTAAACGTTTCGCACCCTTCTAGTCGGGCACCCTGCGGACCTCAAGTGTGCCCGAACATCCGGCCCGTGCATCGCTAAATTCACTCAATTCATCACAAACTTGCCTAAAATTTGACGAAGATCGCTTCTATAAAGGTTCCCAATGTAACCAGTTCCAACCGCTTGCGAGTTTTAAAATGAACCTTTTCAAATTCCTCCCCGCCGCGTGCCTTGCCCTTGCAGCACTGAGCATTTCTGCTCCCACCCAAGCATCTGCAGCCAGCACAACCTGCTCATTCCTCGGTTTCAAAGTTGCTTGCGTGACCCCGGCTAAAGTCCGTGCGTCCGAAGATTCCGACAGTAACAAATTCAACATGCAACTGCGCGCCGAAGCCAAAGATCGCGCAATCGCCAACGAAAGCGCCGCCGCCAGCGAGCGCGAAGAAAGCGAGAAAGCGTCCGAGCGTTCTGAAAAAGCGGATCGCCTGTCTGCCAAAGCTGCCAAGGCTCAGCGCAAGGCCGAAAAGCTTGCTAAACGCGCCAGCAAGAAAGCCGAAGCTGCTGAAAAAGCCGCCAAGAAGGCCGAGAAAAAGGCTGCAAACGCTGCCAAGAAGCAAGCGCGCGCCGAGAAAAAGCCGACCGAAAAGCGTATCGCTGCCGCTGAAAAGGCCGCCAAAAACGCTGAAAAGGCTGCTAACCGCGCCGACAAGGTGCAGGCCAACGCCGAAAAGGTCTCCCAGAAAGCCGAAAAAGCGGCAAAGCGCGCTGAAAAACTGGAAAATCGCGCTGAAAAAGCAGCGGAGGCTGTCGAAGCCCCCACCATCGAAAGCGAAAGCGAAAGCTAATCCCCAACTGGCCGCCTCACAGCGGCCAGATCACCGGGATCAGGAACGACGCCAAAAGCCCGATACTCAAATTCAGCGGGATCCCCACTTTCAGGAAATCGCTGAATTTATACCCCCCCGGACCGTAGACCAGCATATTGGTCTGATAGCCGATCGGCGTTGAAAACGCCGCCGACGCCGCCACCATTACCGCGATGACCAAGGGCCTCGGATCAATCCCCAACGCGCCCGCCAAGCCGATAGCAATCGGCGTCACGACCACCGCCACAGCGTTGTTCGTGACCAGCTCAGTCAACACCGACGTCAGCAAGTAAATCGCCCAGACAATCGCCCAAGGCGGCAACGCGCCCAACCCCGGCGCAATCGCGTCCACGATCATCGCCACAGCGCCGGTCGCCTCCAAAGCCGCCCCGATGGCCAACATTGCGAAAATCAGTGCCAAAAGCCGTCCGTCGATCATGTCAAAGGCCTCTTCGGCGTCGACACACCGCGTCAACAACACAACAGCCACCGCCAAAATCGCCAGCAGGAAAATCGGCGCTACGCCCAGCGCGGCTAACACCACAATCCCCAACAGCGCCACCACCGCGACCGGCGCCAATCCCCGCCGATACGCCCGTTCGGTGGGATGGCTCACATCCGCAAACCGCATGTCCGCTGCAATCCGCTGAATATCCGCAGGCGCGCCCTCCAGCAGCAGCGTATCGCCCACGCGCACCACCAGATCATCCAGCTGTCGCCCGATATTCTGCGCCCTGCGATGCACCGCCAGCGGATAAACCCCATACCGCCGCCTCAGCCGCAAAGACCCGAGGCTGCGCCCCACCATCCGGCACCCCGGCGTGATCAGCACCTCTACCGTCGTCGTTTCGACCGAGCCCAGCTTGTCGACCGTTTTCAACTCTTTCGATTGTTGCAAGCCCAGCGCTTCGGCCATCGGCGTGCGCAAAACCACCCGGTCCCCAATTGCCAGCTCAACCGCATCCAAATCCCGACGCAAAGACGCATCGCCCCGCAACACGTCGATCAACCGCACCCCATCGCGCTTGAACAAATCCACTTCGCGCACGTTCTGCCCGATCAGATCACTGCCCTCTGGAACCGCCACTTCCGTGAAGAACTTCATCTTCGAGCGATCCGACAAAATCGTCGCCATCGAGTCCCTGTCCGGCAGAAGTCTCGGCGCGATATAACGCAGATAGATCATCCCCCAAACGACCAAAACGATCGCCAGCGGCGTCACCTCAAAGATCGTAAACGCCTCCAACCCCTGTGCGCGCGCCACGCCATCCACCAGCAAATTCGTCGATGTTCCAAGCAACGTCAGCGTGCCGCCCAAAATCGCGCCATAAGACAAGGGGATCAGCAACTTTGACGCCGACACGCCCAATTTCCCGGCCAACTGCACGAAAACCGGGATCATTACGACCACAACCGGCGTGTTCGACACCACAGCCGAGGAAATCACCACGAACCCCATCAGCCCCGCCAATGCCGCCCCGGGCCTCACCCCGGCCTGTCGCTCAACCTGCCCCGTGAACCAGCTCAAAGCGCCCGTGCGCACCAAAGCCCCCATCACAATGAACATCGCCGCAATCGTCCAGGGCGCGGGGTTCGACAGGACTTCCAGCCCTTTTTCATATGGTAAAAGTCCAAGAACCAACATCACCGCCACGCCGCCAATGGCGACGACCTCGGTGGTCCAACGCTCCCACAGGAACATTGCGAACATGGCCGCCACAACGGCCAGTGCAAGAAAGGCAGCCACATCCGGCGAGAAGTCGAAAAGCGGTGTCATATCGCCCTCAAGTCTTGCCTCTTTCGTCCAACTCCACAAGGGCCGCGCGCGGACTTGGCTGCACAAGGAACACCCCTGTCAGGATCACCGCCATCGCGCCCCAGACCCAGACCGAATAGCTCTCGCCAAGGATCAGCATCGCCCATCCAACCCCGAACCCGGTCACCAGATAGCTCACCTGCACCGCAAAGACCGGCCCCGCACGCCCGACCATCCAGACATAGGCCGAATAAACCAAAACATGGATCACCGAGGACATTCCAAGAGCATAATCCGGCCGCCCCCATGGCCCGCGCGGATCAATGAATTGCCCCGAGGCCACCGCGACCGGCAAGGCAATCAAAGCCCCCACAATCGACGCCCCAAACAGCAC
>JABDQU010000027.1 GCA_013042105.1 Boseongicola sp. | reverse complement strand
ATGCGGGCAAGCTTGTGAAGGACGCTTTGAACTTGTCTCCAAACAGCGCGCCCAACGATCCGGCACCACGGCTGGACCCGGCGCTCGATCTGGAAACGCGCATCGGGGCGGCCAACACTGTGCTGCGGGCGATGTCCCTGACGGACAACTTCGCGCGGCTGATCGTGATCGCCGGGCACGGCGCGAATGTGGTGAACAACCCGCATGCCAGCGGGCTGCATTGTGGCGCTTGCGGAGGCTATTCGGGCGAAGTGAACGCCCGGCTTCTGGCGGGTCTTCTGAATGACCGGGGCGTGCGCGAAGGTCTGGTGGCCATGGGCATCGAGATCCCGGCGGACACGCATTTTGTCGGCGCGCTTCACGACACGACCACCGATGCGTTGACGCTCTATCAAAACGATCACGACCACGCCGCCCACGCCAAGGATATCGCTCAGGCGGTGGATTGGTTCGCGCAAGCCGGCAAGCTCACCCGCGCCGAGCGGTCCTTGCGCTTGCCACGTGCGGCCAGCCACGAAGACATCGCGATCCGGGCGCGCGACTGGGCCGAAACCCGGCCCGAATGGGCACTTGCGGGGTGCAAGGCCTTTGTGGCGGCACCGCGCAATCGGACCGCTGGCAAAAGCCTTGAGGGGCGGGCGTTCTTGCATGACTACGACTGGAAACAGGACAAGGACTTTGGTGTTCTTGAACTGATCATGACCGCCCCTGTGGTGGTCGCAAGCTGGATTAGCCTGCAATATTATGGCTCTACGGTTGCGCCTGCGTTGTTTGGGTCTGGCAATAAGCTGTTGCACAATGTCACCGGCGGCATCGGTGTGGTTGAAGGGAACGGCGGAATCATGCGGGCGGGTCTGCCACTGCAATCGGTCCATGACGGCGAAAACCATACCCACGAACCTGTGCGCCTGTCGGTCTGCATCGAGGCCCCGCGCGAGGCGATGACGGACATCCTGAAGCGTCACGACGGGGTGCGGGCGTTGTTTGATAATCGCTGGCTCTATCTTTTTGCGCTGGATGACGCCGGCCGGATGGCATGGCGGTATGATGGCGATCTGAAGTGGTCAAAAATGCCGGAAACGGATGCGGCGGAACCTGCGTTGGACTTGGCGGGGTAGCAGGCGCCAGAAACTTTACGCGCGTAAACTTTTTCGGATTGACGGCTGTGCCCTGCCTCGTGTTCTGTAATCCTGACCGAGGGGGATCAGAACATGAAAACGCAAACGCGTGTGGTGGTGATTGGTGGCGGCATCGCGGGTTGTTCGACGTTGTATCATCTGACCGAGGAGGGTTGGAGCGATGTCGTTCTGGTCGAGCGCAACGAGCTGACATCTGGCACGACCTGGCATTCTGCCGCGCAGGTGACGAACTTCGGAATGAACCAGACGATGGTGGGTCTGAAGACGCACTCCATCAATCTTTACAAAGACTTGGCCGACGATCCCGAGTATCCGATCAACTATCATCACGGGGATGGCGGCATTCGTCTGGCCAACACCGAAGCCCAGATGGAAGGCTATCGGCATTTCGCGTCGATGGCGCGGGGGATGGATGTTGAGTTCGAGGTGATCGACGCCGAAGAATGCGCGCGCCGTCATCCGCTGATCTCTACCGATAACCTGATTGGTGGCCTGTGGGATGGCAATGACGGGGATATTGACCCCGCGCAACTTTGTCAGGCGCTGGCGCGTCGGGCGCGCAAAGCCGGGGCCGAGGTCTATCGCAACACGCCTGTCACGGGTCTGACGCAGCACAGGGACGACAGTTGGACGGTTCACACTGAACACGGCGATATCGCTTGCGAGATCGTGGTTAACGCTGGCGGATACAGGGTTAACGAGGTCGGTGCGATGATGGGCGTGCAGCATCCTGTCATGTCGATGGAGCACCAGTATTTTCTGACCGAAGAAATCCCCGCCATTCGCGATGCGGGCCACCGGATGCCCCTGCTGCGCTGCCCGATCAGCGATTATTACTGTCGCCAGGAAAAGAACGGTTTGCTTGTCGGTTTTTACGAACAGGACTGCAAAACATGGGGCATGGATGGGATCGATCCGCATTTCGTCAATGCGCTTTGTCCCGATGATCTGGACCGCGTGACGGACGTTCTGGAAGGCGCGTTCGCGCGGATGCCTGCGCTTATGGAGACGGGCATACACACGGTCGTCAATGGGCCGATCAC
>JABDQU010000024.1 GCA_013042105.1 Boseongicola sp. | reverse complement strand
GCTGATCGTGTCGCTTGCCGGTGACTATTCGCACATCGTCGCCCCGGCCACGACCGACGCGAAAAACGTCCTGCCACGCGTCGCGGCCCTGCTGGACGTCATGGTCATCACCGATATCTCCGGTGTTATTGACGCCGAAACCTTCGAGCGCCCGATCTATGCGGGCAACGCGATCCAGACGGTCAAATCCCTCGATGCGACCAAGGTTGTCTCGGTCCGTGTGTCGTCCTTCGACGGCGCGGCCGAGGGCGGAAATGCCCCGGTTGAAACCATCAGCGCCGCCGAAAACCCAGGCTTGTCCGAGTGGGTTGAGGACAAAGTCGCCGAAAGCGATCGTCCCGAACTGACATCTGCGGGGGTGGTTGTTTCCGGTGGTCGCGGCGTTGGCTCGGAAGAAGACTTCGCACTGATCGAAAGCCTTGCCGACAAGCTGGGTGCGGCCGTGGGCGCGTCCCGCGCAGCCGTCGATTCCGGCTATGCACCCAACGACTGGCAGGTCGGACAGACCGGTAAGGTCGTGGCACCCGATCTCTATGTCGCTGTCGGAATTTCCGGGGCAATTCAGCATCTTGCCGGAATGAAAGACAGCAAGATCATCGTCGCGATCAACAAGGACGAAGAGGCCCCGATCTTTCAGGTCGCCGACTATGGCCTTGTCGAAGACCTGTTCACTGCGGTCCCAGAGTTGCTTGAAAAGCTCTGATCGAAGCGACCCAAATCATGAAGCGCGCCGGCGATTGTCGGCGCGCTTTGTCGTTCCGGGACGCCCGATCACCCCGGCCAGAGCAGTCGCGACCTGACTGTGATACAGCGGTCCCGGCATCGCCTCGGCGGCTTGCCTTTCGTGATCCAGAAACACCTTGCCCTGCACCCCCTCTGACCGCGCAATATCGCCGGCAACCACCTCGACGATCCCCGCCGTCTGTTGCGACACCTTTTCCAGCATATCTCGATCGACATAGTGCGGATCCAGCGGGTCCTCCAAATTTGACGGCTCCTCCGGGCGGCGATCTGCCATCCACAACAAAACGGTCTCGCCGGGGATTGCGCGCAGGACCATCTCCATCCGACTGACCCAGGCGGTTTTCAATTCGGATACAACCGGCGCCAAAGCCGACTCCCCAGAGGCCGTCAGGGCGGTCAGAAGATGCCCGGTAAAATGGAACTCGGTAAAATCAATCGTCGGAAAGGCGCGCTGAAGCGACGGAGATGCCGACACAAAGCGATCATTGCGGCGCGGATGCACCGAATAGAAACGATTTGACATATTTTGTGCGCCCAGCACCTGCAAAACAGTCATCCGCGCGTTCTTGGCCACCGGCAGAATGTCCGGATCATCCGCAATCAGTGTCAGCCCCGCCTGCATCACCCCAAGATTAACCACTGGTTCACCAATCTGCGCCTCAAGCGCGTCGACAAACGGCACCTCAACGAACTTGCCATAGGCCTGACTGCCGCCAATCACGGCGACATACCCCCCATCCAGCGGACGTTTCGGCCCACGAAACATCACCCGCGACGCCCCATAACGGCACAGATCATAGTTCAGCGCGGATTGTGGTTGCTCAAAGCGTGTCACAGACGTGCTCCCCAACTATCCCTCGAATCGAACATCGCCGAAGGACGTTGATATTTGCCTAATTCCGCCTTTTCTGCAGCGCAGCGACCCCATGCCCACTTGCACCCCCAAGGGCGCTAAGCCTATGGTCCACGCGAGATTTGGAAGGGTTTGGCATGGACATCAAAACGGTTGGCATCGTCGGCGCGGGGCAAATGGGCAACGGCATCGCTCATGTGTTTGCGCTTGCCGGATATGATGTGCTGATGAACGATGTCAGCCGCGAAGCCCTGGATTCGGCGATTGCCCTGATCGAAGGCAACCTCGACCGACAGGTCAGCCGCGAGAAAATCAGCCAGTCCGACCGCGACGCGGCCATGGGCCGGATCAAAAGCACGCTCACCCTGACGGACCTCGGACAGACCGACCTTGTGATCGAAGCCGCGACTGAACGCGAAAGCGTCAAGGTCGCCATCTTCGAAGACCTCGTCCCGCATCTGAAGCCCGAAACGATCCTGACGTCGAACACCTCGTCCATCTCGATCACCCGTCTGGCCAGCCGCACCGACCGCCCGGAAAAATTCATGGGCTTTCACTTCATGAACCCCGTCCCGGTGATGCAACTGGTCGAATTGATCCGCGGTATCGCCACGGACGAGGCCACCTTCAAATCCTGCCTCGCCGTCGTCGAAAAAATCGGCAAAACCGCGTCCACGTCCGAAGACTTCCCCGCCTTCATCGTCAATCGCATCCTGATGCCGATGATAAACGAGGCCGTCTACACACTCTACGAAGGCGTCGGCTCGGTATCGTCCATCGACAGCGCGATGAAACTTGGCACGAACCACCCGATGGGTCCGCTGGAACTGGCGGATTTCATCGGTCTGGACACCTGCCTTGCGATCATGAACGTGCTGCACGACGGGCTGGCCGACACAAAATACCGGCCCTGCCCCTTGCTGACGAAATACGTGGAAGCCGGTTGGCTGGGACGCAAAACGAACCGCGGGTTTTACGACTATCGCGGCGAAACCCCCGTCCCAACGCGCTGATCCGGCTTACATTTCCTCGCCGAAACGATCGGCCACCAAAGCCTCAATCGCATCCGCCAAAGCCTCAGCCGACGGTCCACGCGTGACCACGTCGATCGACGTGCCGCGCGACGCCGCCAGCATCAAAAGCCCCATGATGGAATCGCCCGACGCCGACAGACCGTCTTTCGACACCTCTGCCTCGGCGTCATAATCCTCAACCAGTTCGGCCAGTTTGGCCGAGGCCCGCGCGTGCAGGCCCTTTTCGTTGACAATGGTCAGTGTTTTGGTCGCAGTTTCCGCCATAACAGCCCCTATCCGTCGAACGCGTCGATGTATTTACGACCCGCCTCAAGCGCAGCCTTCACAGCAACGGCCACGGTCTTGTGCCGCGATTTCGCAAGCTTGATCAACATCGGCAGGTTCGCCCCGTAAATGATCTTACGATCACTCGGACTGCATGCGCGCAAGGAAAGATTGGACGGCGACCCGCCAAACATGTCCGTCACAACCACCACACCCTCGCCGGTATCCACACTGTCGGCGGCGGCACAAATCTCGGCCTGCTTCTTTTTTCGGTCATGGTCAGGCGCAATCGAAATTGTGCGCACACCGGATTGCTTGCCCACAACATGCTCGACCGCCGCAAGATACTCCTGCGCCAGCCCACCGTGTGCGACGATGACAATCCCGATCACGCTTTCGTCCCCGTTTCCCCCTGCGGCGATGCCAATCCGCGCCGCTCCAGCTCCCGATGGCGAGTTGACACCTGCCATCCCGCCTCTGCAAGGGCCTTCGCGGTTTTTTCCGCAAGCGCCACCGATCTGTGTTGCCCACCCGTGCAGCCAAACGCCAGCGTCAACGAGGTTTTGCCTTCCTCCTTGAACGCCGGAAGCAGCGATTGCACAAGCTCAAGAACACGCGCGAAGAAGTCCGAAAACCGCGGATCATCGGCCACGAAATCCTGAACCTCGGACGCCCGCCCATCCAGCGCACGCAGGGATTCCTCCCAATGCGGGTTCGCCAGAAACCGCACATCCAGAACCATATCCGCCCCACGCGGCAACCCGCGTTTGAACGAAAAACTCTCAACCGAAATCGCCAGCCGGGCACTGGCCGAGGTGCCGAATTTCTCGCCAATCTCGGCCTTCAGATCATGCACCGTCAGCTCGGACGTCTCAATCAACCGATCCGCCCGCGCCCTCACCGGCACCAGCAATTCCATCTCGCGCGCGATCCCGATGTCCGGACTTTCAGACGGCGCCAGCGGATGGCGACGCCGCGTCTCGGAATAACGCCGGATCAACACATCCGTGCGGCAATCCAGATATAACAACTCGGCGTCCGTATCCGGGTCCGCAGCCAGATCATCCAAAAGAGCAACCATCGCATCGGTCGAAAAATCCCGGTTGCGCACATCAATCCCAAGCGCCAGAGGCGCACCGCGCGCAGGGCCATCCAACAGCCTTTCCACCAGACTAAGCGGCAGATTATCAATCGTTTCATACCCAAGATCTTCCAGCGCATTGATCGCCGTCGAACGCCCGGCCCCGGACGCACCCGTCACCAGAACCACGCGGGTCCGCCCCTTTTCGCCACGCGTTTGGTTGTTCATGGGGCGCTCCGCCCTCCGTTCATCAGGGCGCAAAGCATAGCGGGGAATGCCGGGCTCTCAACCTTTCTGATCAACGGCAACGTCACGTCCGCAATCACGGTTTCGTGCCTTTCCGGCAGGCGCTCGGTTTCAACCTCATCCAATGTGACGACCCACGCCGCCATTGCCGTGCAATGCGCAACCCGGATCAATCCGACACCGCGCGCTTCAATCAAACCTTCCAGCGGGGCCGGCGCGCTCAGACGCAACCCCCCCTCAAAATCAGGCGTGGCAATCACGCGGTCATCCGCCACAAGCGTCGCGCCCAGCGCCATCAACTCCAACGCAAGCGAAGATTTCCCCGCCCCCGACGCGCCAAGGATCACCAGACCAACAGACCCGAAAGCAACCGCAGAGGCATGAAGATTGACCGGCTCCGGCGTGCGCGCGGCCATGGCGGGCCGTTAAACCGGCAAGCCGACGACGAAACGCGCGCCCAGAGGATCAGACGTCACATCCGCATCGGTCGGGCGGATATTCTCGGCCCAGATCACCCCGCCATGCGCCTCGACGATCTGCTTCGAAATCGCCAGTCCAAGACCGGAATTATTGCCAAAGTGATCGACGGGCCGCTCGGTATAGAAGCGGTTGAAAATCTTCGTCAGCGCCTGTTCAGGAATGCCAGGTCCGGTGTCCTCGACCACAACCAGCACGCGGTTTTCACGCTTGCGCACCCAGACGCGGATCGCATCGCCATCCTCACAAAACGAGATCGCGTTGGAAATCAGGTTCACGAAAACCTGCGCCAGACGGCTTTCCAACCCGTCGATGACGATGGGGTCGGACGGCATGTCAGTGATGAATTCCACACCCTTTTCGCGCGCGTCGTTGCCCAGGAAATCACCGATATTACCGATCATCGTCAACAGATCGAACGGTTCTTCGTCCTCTTTGACCAGCTCGCTGTCCAGCCGCGACGCGTTGGAAATATCGCTGACCAGCCGGTCCAGACGGATCGTGTCGTGTTCGATCACGTCCATCAGCTTGATCTTGTGATCTTCGCGCTTGGACTGGCGAAGCGAGGTTACCGCCGAACGCAACGATGCCAGCGGGTTCTTGATCTCATGCGCCACGTCGGCGGCAAACTGTTCGTTCGCATCGATCCGGTCATAAAGTGCTGCGACCATGCCGCGCAGCGCGCCGGACAGACGGCCAATTTCGTCGGGTCGCGCGGTCAGATCGGGGATACGCACCCGGTTCGGACTAAAGCGACGTGCGTTCTTCTCGCGCCCGATCTCGGCCGCCGCAGCAAGGTCCGACAGTGGGTTCGCGATGGTCGAGGCCAGCACCAGACTAAGCCCGATCGACACCAGAATGGCGATGACAAAC
>JABDQU010000008.1 GCA_013042105.1 Boseongicola sp. | reverse complement strand
ACGCGGTTGGGATGTATGGCGACCGCGGTGCCGGTGTGGCCGAGCGTGATGGTCTGATGCACCGGATCGACATCATCAATGGCACCCTTGGAAAAGCCTACGGTGTGCATGGTGGTTATATCGCGGCGAGCGAGAAAATGTGCGATGCCGTAAGGTCTTACGCGCCGGGGTTCATCTTCACAACGTCTCTACCTCCGGCAGTCGCTGCCGGTGCTGCGGCCAGTATCCGGATCCTGAAGACAGACCAGACGCGGCGCGAGCAACACCAGACCCAAGCCAGTATTCTCAAGCTGCGACTGAAAGGTCTGGGACTGCCAATCATCGATCACGGCAGCCACATTGTGCCGGTGATCGTTGGTGATCCTGTGCATACGAAAATCCTCAGCGACATGCTTTTGGACAAGTTTGGCATTTACGTTCAGCCGATCAACTTCCCGACGGTTCCACGCGGCACCGAGCGTCTGCGCTTCACGCCGTCGCCGGTGCACGGACCGCGTGAAATGGATGCAGTTGTAAACGCTATGGACGAACTTTGGTCGCATTGTGCGCTCAATCGCGCCGAACTCTCCGCTTAAGACTTATCCACAAGTGACCACATGCAAGGGCTGTGTTAACGTCTGAGCATTATCCTCGTGACCGATTCTGCCGGTTACGGGTTGGGGACAGCGGTGAGATTAAATGGGGCAGGAAACATGAGCAGGCGTCCTGAGACGTCACAGGCCGAAGATCCGGCGAAGCTGAAGGGCTTCGACGACTTTGAGCTATTGCTCGGTGACATTATGCGCGGCGAGCGCGCCACGCTTGGAAAGTCGCTTCTGGATGTTCAGCGCGAGTTGAAGATCAAGGCCAATTACATCGCTGCAATTGAAAACACCGATGCATCGGCATTCGAAACGCCGGGTTTCATCGCCGGGTACGTCCGTTCGTATGCGCGGTATCTCGGACTGGACCCGGAGTGGGCCTTTAAAACTTTCTGCGAAGAGGGCGAGTTTGCGGTTGCGCATGGTATGTCCGCGGACGCCTCTGTGCGACGCACGTCCAAGCCTTCGTCGAAGGCCTCGACCGCAAAGGGCGAGAAGAAACCTGCGCATTTACGCGATCCCTTTATTGAGCCCAGCGTCAGCTATATGCCCAAAGGCGAGGCGGTGTTTGCCGGGATTGAGCCGCGGGCTATCGGGTCGGTCATGGTGCTGATGGTGCTGATTACAGGCATCGGTTATGGTGGTTGGTCGGTCCTACAGGAAGTGCAGAAAGTGCGCTTCACACCCGTGGAACAGACACCGGCTGTTTTGGCGGAGCTTGATCCAATGACTCAGGTCGTCACATCGACGGAAACTGACGCTGCCGGCACGGACGTTAATGGGGGAATTGTCTCAAACGCGGATGGTATCGACCGGCTCTTGCGACCGGAGGCATTGGACGTACCGGTAATGGTCGCGCGTGACGGTCCGATCGCGGCTATTGATCCTAATTCCTTTGGAGTTTTTGCCCCGACGCGCGAGGCAACTGTTGAGCCGCCGCGCCCCGACAATCTGCCTTTCGCGGTTCCTCGTGAGACGTCTCCGGTCACAGCAAACCTTGCGGCCGGACTTGAGACTGATGATTTGTTGCCGACGGTACAGGTGGTTGAGACGGCATCGCCGCAGCTTGCGTTGTTTGCAGTGCGTCCCTCGTGGGTTCGCGTAACCGGCGCGGATGGCACGGTCATTTTCGAAAAGATCCTCGACGCGGGCGAGCAGTTTGATCTTCCGACAACAGAAGAACCTGCGACTTTACGCGCGGGCAACGCAGGATCGCTCTATTTCGCCGTGAACGGCGCGACCTATGGTCCCGCAGGCTCGGGACCCGAGGTTATCAAGGGTGTATCTCTTGGACGAGATGCCATTCTTGAGGCTTATCAAGTGGCTGATATCGAAGACGATTCCGATTTGGCGCGTTTCGTGGCCGTAGCCGAAGCAGCCGCGTCCAACTGATACCGATTTGATTGCCAGCGCGACACGCTTTGCCTATCTATAGGCTAAGTCATCCATAATGAGGCAACGTTCATGTCGTTGAACCACGTGCGCCCGTGGCGCAATATCTACCGCCGGAAATCCCGTCAGATTCACGTGGGCAACGTGCCTGTCGGTGGCGATGCGCCGATCACCGTGCAAACCATGACCAACACGGACACGACAGACGTGAAGGCGACGATTGAGCAGGTGCAAAGCGCCGTGGACGCAGGGGCTGACATTGTCCGCATATCCACCCCGGATGCCGCGTCGACCGCCGCATTGAAAGAGATCGTGCGCGAAAGCCCTGTGCCGATCGTGGCGGACATTCATTTCCACTACAAACGCGCGATTGAAGCTGCCGAGGCGGGGGCGGCCTGTCTGCGCATTAATCCCGGCAATATCGGCGACGAAAGTCGCGTGAAAGAAGTCATCAAGGCCGCGAAGGACCATGGGTGTTCGATCCGTATCGGTGTGAATGCAGGTTCACTGGAAAAGCATTTGCTGGACAAATACGCCGAACCTTGCCCCGAGGCGATGGTTGAAAGCGGCCTCGATCACATCAAGATCCTGGAAGACAATGACTTTCATGAGTTCAAGATCAGTTGCAAAGCCTCGGACGTCTTTCTGGCGGCTGCCGCCTATCAGTCTTTGGCGGAAGCAACAGATGCGCCTATTCATTTAGGGATTACCGAAGCCGGCGGCCTGGTTTCGGGGACGATCAAGTCCGCGATTGGGCTCGGCAACCTTTTGTGGATGGGGATTGGTGACACGATCCGTGTGAGCCTGTCAGCCGATCCCGTCGAAGAGGTGAAGGTTGGCTATGAGATCCTGAAGTCGCTTGGATTGCGGCATCGCGGTGTGAATATCATTTCGTGTCCGTCTTGCGCGCGTCAGGGGTTTGATGTGATCAAGACTGTCGAGACGCTGGAAAAACGGCTGGAGCACATCAAAACGCCGATGAGCCTGTCTATCATCGGATGTGTCGTGAACGGGCCGGGTGAGGCGCTCATGACGGATGTTGGTTTCACTGGTGGTGGGGCTGGATCGGGAATGGTGTATCTTGCCGGTAAGCAAAGCCATAAGCTTTCCAACGAACAGATGGTCGATCACATCGTTGAACAGGTTGAAAAGAAAGCTGCAGAGCTTGACGCGGCCGAGGCAGTTGAAGCGGCGGAGTAAGCTCTCGCAGGGTTCTTTTAGGTATTTAAGAAAGGGTGAAGGGCCGAAAAGTCAGCCCTGATTTTGCCTCTCGCTTGCGATGACCTGGCGCATTTGATCGAGTTCCAGAAAACCACGCACGAAGCTATCACCCATGATGAAGCTGGGTGTGCCCTGAATTTGAAGGCGTGCGGCGAGATCCCGGTTGGCGTCTATGATCCGGGTGATGTCTTCGTTTTCCATTTCAGCAAGAACGTCGTCGTGATCGAAGTCTTGCTCATTTGAAAGGCGCGCCAAGGCGCGTGGCGTCAAGCCGCCGCGCAGGAGCATCAACTCATCGTGGACCGTCTTGTAGGAATCGTCGCCATAGAGCGACTTCACGGCAAGTGCGTATCGTGAGCCAAGAACCGATGCTTCACCGAGGATCGGGAATTCCTTAACGATGAAGCGAATATTGCCATCACTGCTGATCAGTTCCTCTACAGCCGGAAATGCGCGTTTGCAAAAACCGCATTGGTAATCGAGAAACTCGACCACGGTGATGTCTCCATCGAGGTTGCCACCGACGTAGCTGACGCCGTCGTTGAAGATCTCGTCCCGGTAGTCTTCGAGCATCGCAACTTCGGCTTGAGCCGCGTCCTGCGTGCGGCGTTCTTCGAGGATGGCGATGGCCTCCATCAGCACGCCGGGGTTATCGAGGAGGTAAGACCGCACTTCAGCGCGAAAGGCTTCGCGCTCGCTGTCTGTCATCGCGCCGATGTCGGTCGCCGTTGCAGGAAGTGCGGTGGCAAGGCAAAGGGCGCTTGTCATCAAAAAGGTGCGAAACATGTGAACTCCTGGAAAAACTTGTTGCGGCACAAGACCATGCAGAGCCCTGAGATAGCAAGGTGTTCACTAAGATTTGTATCCGCTTCGGGCATTGACGCCACGTTGAAGAGGCGGCAGTGACGGGGATCAAAAGTCCGAAACAGGAACCTTGTGATGCGCTTATCTCGCCGTTCGAATGTAGACCCCTTTATTGTAATGGACGTGATGGAGGCGGCGGCTCAGGCTGAGGCGGCGGGGGGGCACATCATCCATATGGAAGTCGGACAGCCCGGCACGGCGGCTCCAAAGGGCGCGCGGGCGGCATTGGCAAGGGCCATGGAAGAAGGGGCGCTTGGCTATACGGTTGCCCTTGGCTTACCAGCTTTGCGAGAACGGATTGCCGCGCTTTATGCCGAACGGCATGGGGTCGCGCTTGATGCGTCGCGTGTTGTTGTCACGTCCGGGTCCTCGGCTGGTTTCTTGTTGGCATTTACGGCCTTGTTCGATGCCGGGGACCGCGTGGCGCTCGGAGCACCGGGGTATCCGTCATACCGTCAGATTTTGCGCGCTCTTAGCCTCGAACCGGTGGATATCGAAACGCGCATCGAAGATCGCTATCAACCGGTGGCGGCAGATTTACCTAACGATATTGAGGGTTTGATCGTGGCGTCTCCGGCAAATCCTTCGGGCACAATGCTGGACCGCGGTGCGATGAGCGCGCTGATTGAAGCCTGCGCGGCGCGCGGGGCTGCTTTTGTATCGGACGAAATTTATCACGGGATCGAGTATGAGCGGCAGGCGGTATCTGCGCTTGAGATCACAGATGAGGCTTATGTCATCAATTCGTTTTCCAAGTATTATTCGATGACTGGTTGGCGGGTTGGCTGGATGGTTGTGCCGGAAGCGCATGTGCGCACGGTCGAGAGATTGGCGCAAAACATGTTCATCTGCCCGCCCCATGCCTCGCAAATCGCGGCTTTGGCGGCGATGGAGTGTGAGGAAGAGCTGGAGGATAACCTCAAGGTTTATGCGACAAACCGTGCTTTGATGCTTGAGCGATTGCCGAAGGCTGGCTTTGATCGGATCGCGCCACCGGATGGGGCGTTTTATGTCTATGCGGATGTCAGCGCGATTACGGATGATGCGCGTGCCTTGGCGCGTGATATTCTTGATAAAGCCGGTGTTGCCGTGACGCCGGGCCTTGATTTCGACAAGGCACGGGGGCCTGGAACCTTGCGGTTCTCCTATGCGCGCTCGACGTCAGACATTCAGGAAGGGCTTTCGCGGCTGGAGGCCTATATGCGCGCGGCGGGGCATATCGACTGAAAAGCCTTTGGTGGTTCGTCGGTGTTGGGCTAGGCTTTCAGCAATCGCAAAGAAACTCGAAAAGATCGAGGCAATGAGCAGGCAATATTTTTGGGTCCAGGCGCTTAGTGCGTTGGTTTTCATGTGTTTTACCCATGTCGCTTTGGCTGAAACGCCGGGTGCTGCCTTGGCGCGTCTGGTGGGAGAGGGCGCTGTGATCTCGGACACGGGTGGCCGGGTCGAGATGCGTGTGGAGATGTCGCAACCCGTGCCATGGCGCGTTCACACACTTGATGGGCCGCCGCGCCTGATTGTGGATTTTGCCGAGTTGGTCTGGGAAAGCGATCCGGACATTCAGTCTGGCAGCGTGTTGGACGTGAACAGCGGGGCGTTTAGGCCCGGTTGGTCGCGCACGGTTGTGGTGTTGCGCGAGCCTTTGGCGGTGGATGCGGCAGAGATGCAGGTGATGCCGGATGGCACTGCGGTTTTGGCGCTGCAATTGCTGCCGACCACGGCAGAGGCTTTCCGTGAACAGGTCGGGATTGATCCCGTTGAAATCGAGCCTGTCATTGTGGCACCGCCGCCTGCTTCGGGTGTGCTTCGGGTTGCGCTTGATCCGGGCCACGGCGGGATTGATCCGGGCGCGGAGGACGGGGACCTGCAAGAGGCAGACCTGATGCTGGCCTTTGCGCGTGAGTTGAAAGAAGCCTTGTTGCGCACCGGGCGATTTGAGGTCGTCATGACGCGAGAGCGCGATGTATTTGTCCCGTTATCAGCGCGGATGACGCGCGCGCGGTCTGCCGGGGCTGATGTGTTCTTGTCGCTTCACGCGGATTCGCTGGACGAAGACAACGGTGTTGCTTCTGGCATGACCGTCTACACGCTGGCCGAAAACGTGACCGATGCCGCTGCGCTGCGACTGGCCGAACGGCATGCGCAGAACGATATTCTGGCGGGTGTTGATCTGGCCGGGGTGGAAGATGAGATTTCGGTTGTATTGATGGATTTGGCGCGCCGCGAAACGTCGCCCCGTTCGGAAGCTTTGGCAGAGATGATCGTCGCAGGGTTTCGCAGTCACGAACTGGCAGTGAACTCGAACCCGCATCGCTCAGGCGGCTTCACGGTCTTGAAGGCAGCCGAGGTTCCATCGGTGTTGATCGAGCTTGGCTTTCTGTCGAGTGAAAGGGACCGCGCCTTGCTGTTGTCGCAGGAATGGAGCGCGCGTGCGTCCGAGGCTGTGCGCGATGCGTTGCTGCAATGGGCGGACGAGGATTACCTTATGCGTCAGGGACTTAGGCAGTAAACTTGGCAAGCCAGATCGTGTGGCCTGCGCATTCTGGGTCTTCGGGGCGAAAGTGTTTCACCTCAAAGCCGTTGGCGTTCAAAAGCGCTTCGTATTCCGCCGGTGCGAGCGACGCGTGATAAACGGTTTGATCCGCGACATGGCCGATCCGCTCGCCTTTTTCAGGACCGGAAGTGAACATCAGCGCTGCTCCGGGGTTTGCGTGGCGCGCGAAGATGGCGAACATGCCGCGTTGATCGTCCGGTGACAGGTGGAAGAAGGAATTCCACGCCAGAATGGCATCAAAGCTTTCACCAAGGTCCAATCCACGCATATCCGCAAGCACGGCGCGGGCTGCTGGGACGTTTTTTTGATAAAGCGCAATCATTTCGGCGGCACCATCAAGGCCGGTCACTGTGGCGCGCCGGTCGACAAGATAGCTTGAAATGGGGCGTCCTGCGCCGCAGCCAAGGTCTAAAACCGTCTTGCCGGGCGCAAAATTTAGCATACGATCCAACCACTTACGCTCAAAAAGCGATTGGTTGCGCTGAACGTCCCAAGTGGTCGCCACAGCGTTGTAGGTTCGCAGGATGTCTTCAGGTTTCATATCTTCGAGATGACGGTCTGGCAGGGTCTGCACAAGGTGTCACGAGATCTTTATGGTATTGTGGCGTTAACTGGCCGAAACGACGTGACGGCCCTTTTGACCCTGAGCGGGCGGGGCGGTATATGGAGAACTTGTCTATGAGGTTGGTTGAGTGATCCGGTTCGCTTTTTCGTTTTTTGGCGCAATATTCAGCATGGTGACGCTTGGGCTCATCATGGGCGCATTGACCGTGGGCGCTGTTTTTTGGGTCTATGGCCGCGATTTGCCGGACCACGAGAGCCTTGCGAACTATTTGCCGCCCACGATCAGCCGGATTTATTCCACCCAAGGGCGGATTATCGACGAATTTGCCGAAGAACGGCGGATTTACTCGGCGGCCGAGGAAATCCCCGATTTGGTGAAGCACGCCTTTATTTCGGCGGAAGACAAGAATTTCTATCTGCACGCAGGTTTTGATCTGCGCGGGATCGCGGCGGCAGCTTATGAAGCTGTCGAAAGCCGGGGGGCTTCTGTGCGGGGCGCGTCTACGATCCCTCAGCAAGTTGCCAAAATTTCCTTTCTAAGTGGTGAACGCACCGTTGATCGCAAATTGAAGGAGATCATTCTCGCCAACCGGATGGTGAATTCTCTGGATCGCGACAAAATTCTGGAGATCTATCTTAACGAGATTGATCTGGGGTTCCGTTCGTTTGGGGTGGCGGCGGCGGCGCAGACGTATTTCAACAAAACGCTGGCCGAGTTGGAGCCGCAGGACGCGGCGTATTTGGCGGCGTTGCCGAAAGCGCCTTACGATTACCACCCGGTTTTGCAGGTGGAGCGCGCGACCGAGCGTCGGAACTTCGTGCTTCGGGAGATGTTTCAGAACGGGTATTTGAGCGCCGATGAGTTTGAGGCGGCGCGCGCGGCACCTTTGGCCACCGTGCAGAACGGTGATTACGAAGGCTTCCGCAAACAACTGCCGCCTCGAGATTATTTCACCGATGAGATCCGTCGTCAGCTTAGCCGCGATTTTGGAGATCAGGGCTTTCGGTCTGCAGGTTTGACAGTGCGCGCGACGGTTGATCCTGAAATGCAGGATGCTGCCGCGTTGGCGTTGCGCGAAGCGTTGGAGCAATACGACCGCGCACAAGGCGAATGGCGCGGGGCGTCTGCGGTGATTGCCCCGGAAGACTTGGCCGGTGTCGGCGAGGATGGAACGGCGGCCTGGCGGCAGGCGTTGGCGAGCACTGCGGTGCCGCGCGATGTGCCTGGATGGTATCCTGCTGTGGTGCTTGAGTTGCGCGACACGGTTGCCCGCATCGGCATTGAGGGCTGGGACAACGGTGTGGACGGGCATTTCATAAAGCCGGTGGATCTGAACTGGATCCGGGGCGCGTCCAACCCGCGCGACATCCTGAACGTGGGCGATGTGATCCATGTGCGTCATGAGGGTGGCACGGAAGACGATCCGGTGTTTTCATTGCGCCAGATACCGGGCGTGCAGGGTGGCTTCATGGCGATGGACGTCAACAATGGCCGTGTGATCGCGATGCAGGGCGGGTTTTCGTATCAGCATTCGGTGTTTAATCGCGCCACGCAGGCGACGCGTCAGCCCGGTTCGTCCTTCAAGCCGTTTGTCTATGCCGCCGCTCTGGATAGTGGGTTCACGCCTGCCACGATCCTGATTGATGCGCCGATTGAGGTGGATGTGGGCGGTGGTCAGGTGTGGCGGCCAAAGAACGCCTCGAACCAGTTTTATGGGCCAACGCCTTTGCGCACGGGTATTGAGCGGTCTCGGAACCTTATGACGGTGCGCCTGGCCGAAGAGGTGGGCATGCGCACGGTTGCGGCCTATGCCGAGCGGTTCGGGGTGTATGACGGGATGGAGCCGTTTCTTGCCAATGCTCTGGGCAGCCAGGAGACGACGCTGTTCAAGATGGTCTCGGCCTATGCGATGTTCGCCAACGGCGGTGAGCGCGTGGAGCCAACGCTGGTGGACCGGGTTCAGGACCGTTGGGGGACGACGATTTATCGCCATGATGACCGCGTGTGTGAGGAATGTTCGACCTATGATTTGCCGGCAGGTGAGTTGCCGCAGATCAAGACGGACCGCTGGCAGGTGATTGATCCGGTGACGGCGTATCAGTTGACCTCGATGATGCGGGGCGTGGTTGAGCGCGGGACGGCTTCGGGGACGGTCAATCTGGGTGTTCCGACCGCTGGTAAAACCGGCACAACGAATGATGCGCGTGATGTCTGGTTTGTGGGGTTCACGTCGAATATCGCGGCCGGCTGTTACATTGGTTACGATCTGCCCGAGCCTTTGGGCTCTGGTGCATCTGGTGGTGGGATGTGTGGCCCGGTGTTCCAGTCGTTCATGAAAAAGGCGCTTGAGAAGTATGGCGCGGGACGGTTTGAGGTGCCGCGTGGGGGGCGGTTTATCAAGATTGACCGCTTCACGGGCGCGCGTTTGCCGGATACGGCGACAGGTGAGGCCGTTGTGGCCGAGTATTTCCGCGAAGGTGAGGAGCCTGTGTTCGGGATCACGTTTGACGGTGGTTTCGCGATGGGGGCGAACTTGCCTCTGGTGACGGGTGGCACGGTGACACAATTCGGGCAGGAGCAGACTGTGACGGATGAGAACGCCGCACCCGCCGTTCAGGGGCAAACGACGGCGGGAGAGATTTCGTCAGGCGGGCTTTACTGAGCGTTTAGGCGCATGGGGGCTCTGCCCCCAGACCCCCGTGGTATTTGAAAAAAGGGTGAAGCAGGGCGGATTGTCGCGTGAGGCTGGGCGTCGGCTGGAGGCGGCCTAGATGTCGGTAATGACTAAAGACAGCACAGTTATTTACAACGGAAGTTGCCCGATCTGCTCGCGCGAGATCGAGATGTATCGCGGGCGTGTTGAGGACGCCGGGGGCGACCTGGGGTTTGTGGATTTGAATGCGGCGGATTTGGCGGCGTTCGGGTTGACGCCGGATGAGGCTGCGCGGCGACTTTACGTGGTGCGTGGTGGTGAATTGATTGCGGGCGTGGATGCTTTTGTGATCCTTTGGCGGGAGACGCCGGGCTTTGCCTGGTTGGCGCGTTTGGTTGGACTGCCCGTGGTGCGACAGGTGGCGTATGGCGTTTATGAGTGGGTTTTGGCGCCGCTTCTTTTCCGGATGCACAAGCGGCGACAGGCGCGCCGCATCAGCGGTGCTTGAAGGCGGCTGGCGGCGTTGATAGAGGTGCGGGGACGTTGATCCTCGGAGATATTCCCCATGCGCGCTGACACCGAAAATACGGTTGCTGCGATTGAAAAATCGCTGGAGCTTCTGGCGCAGCGGATGGACTGGGAGACGGCGCCGCATCGCCTCGAAGAATTCAACGCGATGACCGAGGATCCGAACCTTTGGGATGATCCGGAGCGGGCGCAAAAGCTAATGCGTGAGCGGCAGATGCTGGTCGATGCGATGGATCGCTATTCGCGGATGAAGCAGGAGGTTTCCGACAACATTGAGCTTATTGAGATGGGCGAGATGGAGGAGGATGCCGAGATCGTTTCGGAAGCTGAGGCGGCGTTGAAATCCTTGCAGGAACGGGCGGCTCAGGCGGAGATTGAAGCCCTGCTGGATGGCGAGGCGGACGGCAATGATACTTTCCTTGAGATCAACTCGGGTGCAGGTGGCACGGAGAGCTGTGACTGGGCATCGATGCTGGCGCGGATGTATGTTCGCTGGGCGGAATCGCACGGCTATAAGGTTGAGTTGCAATCGGAAAGTCCGGGCGAAGAAGCGGGTATAAAATCAGCGGCTTATAAGATCTCGGGACCCAATGCTTATGGGTGGTTGAAGTCGGAGTCCGGGGTGCATCGGTTGGTGCGCATTTCGCCTTATGATAGTGCGGCGAGGCGGCATACTTCCTTCTCTTCCGTGTGGGTCTATCCGGTGGTGGATGACAACATTGAGATTGAGGTCAATCCGGCGGATATTCGGATTGATACCTATCGGTCATCCGGGGCCGGTGGGCAGCACGTGAACACGACGGACTCGGCGGTGCGGATCACGCATATTCCGACGAATATCGTGGTGACATCTTCGGAAAAATCGCAGCACCAGAACCGCGATATTGCGATGAAGGCGTTGAAGTCGCGGCTGTATCAGATGGAGCTGGAGCGGCGCACGGCGTCTATTCAGGAAGCCCATGAAAACAAGGGCGATGCGGGCTGGGGCAACCAGATCCGGTCTTATGTTTTGCAGCCCTATCAGATGGTGAAAGACCTTCGAACCGGGTTTGAGACCAGTGATACTTCGGGGGTTCTGGACGGAGATCTGGACGGATTGATGGCGGCGACGCTGGCGATGGGTGTCTCGGGAATGGGGCGCGCGGAAGCGCAGGGCGACGATTAATCTAAGCTGAATGCGGCGAACGCAAAAGGCATGCAGAGGGTGTGCGCTGCGACTTGGTGTCCCGCGTTAACCTTTCAAAAAAGTCAATGACTTACGAGGCGTTCTTAAACGTCATTAAGACGTCGGTATTACGTCGGTATTACGTCGGTGCGACCGTTCGGCGTGTTAAGAGAGTGTTCGTTTATGAAGGCAGCGCGCGGTGGTTGGCCTTGATTCTGACTTTGCGGACGGTGCAGCATGGATCAAGGGGGTGACATATGGAGGATAAATACTTCGGTCCATCCGATGTGCAGCTTGTGGCGCGACGTGCAAAAGCCCTGTTCAGCATCGTCAAGAGCGACCCGGAGTTTGCCTGGTATGGCAGGTATGTGGCGCTGGCGGATTTTGACACGGGCGGGTTTGAGACGTTCCTAAGCCTCATTCGCCTGCAAGGCGCTTGCCCGGCCTATTGGATTGCGGTCGATAAGGCGGATTATGTTGAGACGGCGCTTTTGAATGCGGGATTTCGCGCTGACCGGTTCGAATATGTGATCAGCGAAGGCGACACGCTGCGGCGCGCGCGGGAGATTCTATCGGGGTATGATCTTGGCGGTGATCTGGACGTGATACGGCTTGGTCCAGACAGTTCCGAGCAGGATTTGGAGCGTTTTGCCGGGGTTGCGATGGATGGCGGTGTTTTGCCTCCTCCGGCATCTGTCCTGCGCGGAGACACACGTAAGGGGGTGTTTCTAATGGCCAAAGACAGAGCGAGCGGGCGGGTCGTGTCCTGCGCCGCGGCGATCGAGAATTTTCACCCCAAATCACGGCGTGCCGATCATGCATTCTGGGGCATGCTGTCGACTTTGCCGGAGTGGCGGGGGCGTAAGATTGCCTTGATACTGGGGGCTCGGGCGATTGTTACTCTGTTTGAGGACCATGGTTTTTCGAAGTTTACAACGGGTGTTCGGGCAGAGAATGGCGGGTCAATGGCGCTTTGCGCAAAGCTGGATATGTTGCCCGGAAAGTGGTGTAGTTATGTTGGGATGGACCCAGCACAGTTTACGAGTGCGCGGGTGACAAAGTGAGAGATCTCTGAGGACGCATCAGAGCGGGAACGGGAGGCGCATATGACGGATACGAATATGGAACGGTTGGAGGCGTCGCCTATCCCGGAGATCGGGGAGGTCACCTTTGCCGAGCTTTGGTCGGCGCTTAAGGCGGGGCTTTATGATTTTCGCGCGGCACCTGGGTTCGGGCTGGCGTTCAGTGCGTTTTATGTGGCGACGGGGTTGGGGCTGTTCTGGCTAGGGGCGGGGACGTTCATCTGGACGCTCGCCTTTGCTCTGGGATTTCCGCTGGTGGCGCCGTTTGCGGCTGTCGGGCTTTACGAGGTGAGCCGCCGGATCGAGGCGGGCGAGCCATTGGACCGGAGCGAGGTCTTGAGCGTGGTCTGGCGCGAGCGGACCCGGCAATTGCCGTGGATCGGCGTGATTTTAACGTTGATCTTCCTGTTCTGGAGCTTTTTCGCCCATATGACCTTCGCGATGTTCTTCGGGATGGCAGCTTTGACGAATGTCAGCACCTCGTATGAGATTTATTTCACCGCGAACGGCATGGCGATGATGGCTATGCAAACGGTCGTCGGGGCTGCGGTGGCGTTTTTGGTGTATGGGGTATCGGTGATGTCTTTGCCGCTTTTGGTGGACAAGGAGATCGATTTCGTGACCGCAATGCTGGTGAGCCTGGACACGGTTCGAAAGAACAAGGCGGTCCTGGGGACCTGGGCGGTGGTGATTGCGGGGCTGTTGTTTGCTGCGATGGTGCCGCTGTTTTTAGGGTTGTTTATCGCGCTGCCGGTGCTGGGGCATGCGACGTGGCATTTGTATCGACGGGCATTGTATCATCCGGTTTGACGGGGCGGGACGCGAGGGGTGAAGGTCTGCTGTGCGGGGCGAAACGGACATTCGTATCACATATCGAACCTACTCGAAGGATACGGGAGATTGCGGCGATCGGTTTATTGTC
>JABDQU010000005.1 GCA_013042105.1 Boseongicola sp. | reverse complement strand
TGCGCCCTTGCAGGAATTGTCGGGCGTCTTTGACGAGGTCTGCATAGTCGTCATCGGAAATGAGGCCGACGCAGGGACCGGCGCAGCGTTTGATCTGGTATTGCAAGCAGGGGCGTGTGCGGGCCTCAAAAGTGGCGTCGGTGCAGTTGCGCAACAGAAAGACCTTCTGCAACTGGTTGAGCACGCGATTGACCGCGCCCGCGCTGGCGAAGGGGCCGAAGTAGTCGCCTTTTTCCTTCTTTGCGCCCCGGTGTTTTTTGATCGCCGGGAAGTCATGTTCGCGCGAGATCAGGATGTTCGGGAAAGATTTGTCGTCGCGCAAAAGGACGTTGTAGCGGGGCTTTAGCTGCTTGATGAGGTTTTGTTCCAAGAGCAGCGCTTCGGTTTCGGTGCGCGTGGTGAGGAACATCATCGAGGCGGTGTCGCGGATCATCCGGGCGATGCGCGGGCTGTGGCCGGTGGGGCGCGCATAGCTGGAGACGCGCGCTTTGAGATTGCGCGCTTTGCCGACGTAAAGCACCGCGCCCTTTTCATCGAGCATGCGGTAAACGCCGGGCGAGCCGTCGATGGTCTTGAGGTAGGCTTGGATCACCTCGTGACCTGTCAGCTTGGGTTTACGGTTGGTTTCTGACATCACATTTTGCTCTTAAACGATTCTCTGTCCCGCTGCACCGCCGCAAGGGTGGGAGCAAGAGAAAAGGCGTCCACTTAATCTGTGGATAACCTTTGGGACAAGTTGGAAGCGAGGGGAAATTTTCGTTTAAAATTGAGCCTCTCGAAGGAGTGCCTAATTTTTAGGCACATATTTAACCCACTGTAATCGTTGGGTATTTTTTCTCACTATCTGCAAACCACTGAAAACATTAAGGTTTTCTTAACGGAAATGTTACCGGCGAACGGGCGGTGCAAAACTTTTGTCGCTGAGTGTCGTTAGCGCTATTCCACGCCCTGCACATCGGGTGTCAACCAAGCCAGATGCTGGCCTCCGTCGACGCAGAGGAGCTGCCCCGTGACCGCTGGCGCGTCGATGAAATAGTCGAGCGCCCGGGTGATCCCCGATGGGTCTGCACCGCGTTCCAGAACGGTGGCGGCGCGCTGTGCGGCGAAGTGTTCACGGCTTTGACGTGCGCCTTGCATCGTCGGTCCGGGGCCGATGGCATTGACGCGCACCTTTGGGCCAAGCGCCTGAGCGGAGGTCTGGGTCAGTGCCCAGAGGCCCATCTTGGCGATGGTGTAGGTCATGAATTCGGGCGTCAGTTTGCGCACGCGCTGGTCAATCAGATTGATCACGAGAGCCTGTGCGGTGGCGTCGTTCCATTCGCCTGCGATCACTGGCTTGGGGGCTTGGGCGGCGAAGTGTTGGGTCAGCACGAAGGGCGCGCGCAGGTTGGATTCAATGTGGCGGTCCCAGCTGTCGCGGGTCGCGGTCTCTATGTTGTCGTATTCGAAGATGGACGCGGAATTGACGAGAAGTGTCAGGGGCTTGCCGAGGGCTGCTGCCGCGTCGGGGACGAGGCGCTGCATGTCGGCTTCGACAGTGAGGTCGGCCTGGAGGGTGACGGCTTGTCGGCCCATGGCGCGGATGTCTGCCGCGACCTCTTCTGCGGCCTCGGTCGAGCCGTTGTAGTGGACGGCGACGTCAAAGCCGCGTTGGCCAAGGGAGAGCGCCATGGCGCGCCCCAAGCGTTTTCCGGCACCTGTGACGAGAGCAGCTTGGGTCAATGTATCACCATCCAGATATAGCCGAGATAGGCCGCGCAGAGGGCCGCGCCCCAGCGTCGGGTCATGTTGCGGGTGTTGGAGAAGACAAACGGAGCGATCAGGATTGACGCGCCGAGCATCACCCAGAAGTCGAAGGTCAGGAACGAGGTGTCGACGGGGATGTCGCCAAAGAAGCTGGCGACGCCGATGATACCGAGAAGGTTAAACATGTTCGAGCCGATGACATTGCCGAGCGCCACGTCGGCCTGACGGCGGATCGCGGCCATGACAGTGGTCGCCAGTTCCGGGAGCGACGTGCCGAGGGCGACGAGTGTGAGGCCGATGACGCTGTCGGAGACGCCGAAACGCTGGGCGATGACAAGGGATGAGTCGACGAAGATGTCTGCGCCCAGCGGCAGGCCGATCAGGCCAAGGAGCAGGAACACGCCAATCTTCCACCAGGGCATATCCGGGTCGACGCCTTCGAGGTCCTCTTCCATAGCGCGCAAGGTGCGGCGATGCGCAAGGGCCTGACGGGCCTGATCGCCGAGGATCAGCGCGAGGATCGACAAAAGCACGATGCCGTGGACCCATGTAATCGGACCAATGAACGCGATGGCCACGAAGATCACGCTGGCGAGCAGCATCGTGACATAGCTTTTGCGCGTGTCGCATTCGGAGGTGTGGAGGGTCGAGACAAGCGCCGGGACGCCAAGGACCAGCAAGATATTGGCAGTGTTCGAGCCGACAACATTACCAAGCGCGAGGCCGGCGGCGTTGTCGTCAATGGCTTCGATGGAGATCAGCAGTTCAGGCGCAGAGGTGCCGAAGGCGACGATTGTGAGGCTGACGATCAGGGCTGGCAGGCCAAGGCGCAGCGAGGAGTTGACCGCGCCGCGCACGAGGAGGTCTCCGGCGAGGAGCAGGATCACGAGACCTATGCCAGCAAAGAGAAATTCCATGTCTCAGGCTTTCCCGCAGGGGCACGGGCTTTTGCCGATACGGTGGCGACCGCATTTCGGGCATTTGTCGCTAGCGAGTTTGCTTTTCCATGGCAGAATCCAGCGGAGTTTGCCGAACATGCCAAGGACCGCGATGACGACGAGGAACAGCGAGACGATCTTGAGTATCATATCTGCGCTTAGACCCCGAAACGCGCGAAGGCGGCGCGGTCTTCGATTGCGCCAAGCGCGTCGTCCGTCACCTGTGCGCCGAGGCGGCCCAAGAGCGGTTTCTTTTGTTGATAGACGCGGAACTTTACCTTGTCGCCAAACACCTCTTTCATTTTTGGAACCACGTGACCGACGCCGTCGATGAGGCCTGTCTCAAGACCCGCATCGCCGACCCAGATGTCACCGGCGAACAACTCAATCTCGGTGTTGAGCTTGTCGCCGCGGCGGGTTTTGACGTGGTCGATGAAGCCTGCGTGGATGTGTTCCTGCAGGGCTTTCAGGCGTTTGACGTCATCGGGGTTTTCGGGACGGAACGGGTCGAGCATGGATTTGGATTTGCCCGCTGTATAGACGCGGCGTTCAATGCCGTAGCGTTCAATCAGGTCGGTGAAACCGAAGCCTGCGGAGATCACGCCGATGGAGCCGACGACCGAGTGGCGGTCGACCCAGATTTCGTCAGCGGCCGAAGCGATGTAGTAGCCACCCGAGGCCGCGACGTCTTCGACGAAGGCATAGGTTTTGACGTTCTTTTCTTCCGCGAGGCGGCGGATGCGGGCGGCGATGAGCGACGATTGCGTCGGGCTGCCACCCGGCGAGTTGATCGAGATCGCAACGGCATCGGGTTTGCCCTTGGTGAAGGCTTTCTGGATGATCCCGGCAAGGCCCGCGTCGTTCAGTGCGCCACCACGTGCCTGTGCCGCGATGATCCCCTGCAGGCGCAGGACCGAGACCGTGGGCGGCGATTTCATGAAGGGGATAAATCGGTTCATGGAAATCGATGTAGGACGTCCAAAGGGTGGCAACAAGTGACGATGGTGTGTTGTTTGTTGATATGTTGCACTGCAGGGGGGCGCTGCCCCCCGGCCTTGCGGCCTCCCCCCGGGATATTTGGACCAAAAAGAAGCGCAATTTTAGTCAAAGTGTCGGTAGGTTTTTCAGGCTTTGAGGCGGTAGCCCGTGCGGAAGATCCACCAGACGATGGCGAGGCAAAGCCCGGTGAAGGCGGTGATGGCGATCAGGCTGGCGACGATGGGCACATCCGATGTGCCAAA
>JABDQU010000003.1 GCA_013042105.1 Boseongicola sp. | reverse complement strand
CAACCGACGGTGTGGAGGATGCCACGAGGTCCATAAAACCGTCGTCGTCGATCTCGCCTGCGGCCTGCATTTCGCGCGCTTTCCAGACAATCGTTCCCGAGCCGGTCCGCTTGCCCCGGAACCAGCCGTTCAGCATTGGTCCGACGGAAAGGGCGATGGCGGGGATGTTGACTGTGGCAGCCGCCATAAGAAGCGCAGGCGTGGTCTTGTCGCAGCCGATGTTCAGGACGACGCCGTCGATTGGATAGCCATAGAGCGTTTCTACGAGTGACAGGTAAGCGAGGTTTCGATCGAGCGATGCGGTGGGACGCTTGCCGGTTTCTTGAATGGGGTGGACCGGAATCTCGATGACTGTGCCGCCTGCGGCGATGACACCGTCGCGGACACGTTTGGACAGTTCGATGTGATGGCGATTGCAGGGGCTGAGGTCACTGCCGGTTTGCGCGATCCCGATGATCGGTTTGCCGGACTGAAGTTCCTCGCGGGTGAGACCGTAGTTCAAGTAGCGTTCCAGATAGAGAGCGGTCATCTCCTGATTGTCGGGATTGTTGAACCATTCTTGTGAACGCAATTTTGGCTTGGTCACGGGCTTGTCCTCCTGCTGCCTGTCTCAAATGCAGTAATTTAAAGTGGTGCAGGTTTCCAGAGGTAGCTGGTGTCGGCGCACGCTCTTGAGCGGTTAACGGGTTGTTCAAGGCTTTTGCCTAAGACGGTTGGTGGGGGCGAAGTTTGGGGTGATTTATGACCGCTGCATCCAATGCGCCGATCATTATCAAGCGTAAGAAAGTTATCGCCGGGGGCCATCATGGTGGCGCCTGGAAAGTGGCCTATGCCGACTTTGTGACGGCCATGATGGCGTTCTTCCTGTTGATGTGGCTGCTTGGCGCGACAAACGAAAAGCAGCGAGTTGTCAGTTGCCGAGGAAATCTTCTTGCCTGTTGAGATCTGGTTCTGCGCATCCACAAGGTTACTGTTGATTGAGCGCAGGTTTTGAAGCGCGACCATGGCGCTTGTGTTGGTAAGAATACTAGCCATTTGGCTGTCTCCTGTCAGTTGGTGGCTTTCCACCTGTTTTCGGGAACGTCGTTTCGACGTGAGAAGCCATTCTGACTGTTGCTCCCCCGCCCCCGAGGTTTGCATGCAGATCCGTTTAGGATGCGACGCAACCCTCGCTGCAATTGATTAACAAGGTTTGAATTTCCTCAAATACTTCCGCAACTTGGCTCAGATGATCCCGAAAATTTTATAGTTTTTGCTCAAGCCGCTCGCGGAGCGGGACCATGGGTTTGCGTTCTCCGTCCGGCCCATAGAATGCTTGATGCTTTTGCGTATTGGCTTCGCCAATTTGTCGGATGGCAGCCTTTATTCCCCGCCCGCTGGCGGAAAGAAGCGATGCATTTCGTCGAGTAAGGATGGACAACGTCTTGAGTTGCTTGGCGGATGTGTCCGAGCCCCTTTCCACAGCGCTTAAGAGAGCAAGTTTCCGGGCGCCGAGGCCCTCTAAGTCCTGAATGCGACCTTGAAGAATTGCTGCACGCTCCTTCTCCAGAAGGTCCTCTAATTCCTCAGCGGCCAACATGCGAAGAGTCCTGACCGGTTAATGATTGATAAATTGATTCAGCAAGTCCGATGCCGCCTTTGTCTACCATCGCATCGGCTCGTTGTTGATTGAGGAAGCTCGAGAATTGCTCCTCTCCAATTCCGCCGCCGAACGTGTCGCTTACTTTGCCCAGACCGGCCGTCTTTAGCATTTCGGATAGAAAGGTAGCTTCTAAAGACTGCGATAGCGTCCAGAGTTCCGGGTGCTTTTGACCGGTTGCGAGTCGAACCTGCACGGTCGTATCGGGCGATGCTTGGCTAATCATACGGATCCTCGGAATCATTGTAATTTGAACCATCTATCTGCGGCTTCGGTAAAGAAGCGGTAACTTTGTGCGGATAAATCGTAGGCGAAACGGACAGAAGGTCCCGGAATGATGATAGCCATGCCCCTACTCGGCGATATGCCAATGCTTAAAAGTAGTGCGACTGCTCGTAGCCTAGGTGCTGGCGACGGTACCGCGGTCGCCTTGTTTGAGGCCGAGTTCGATGGCGCGTTAGAGGACGCCAGTTTTTTGATGTTACCTGAGGTTCAAGGCGAAGTTCCGGCGACGACGCAGACTGAGGGTCGCTTGCCGGCAATAGAAATGTTCGAGATCGCAACGCTTTCTACCAAATCTATGCGTGCCGCTGGGGCCGAGTTGGTGGAGATCGATTCCCCCGTCTTGACTCCGAGCGCTCAAAACAGCGTGTCTTTTCCGGAAGCAGTTACGAAATCGAAGAGTAATGATTTGACGAGTGCCCAGAATATCGATGGGACTTCAGAAGCACGACGTCGCCAACCGGTTAATGCCGCGAATGTTGCTGCGGGAACAAAAAACCTCCTCGATTCAAGCCCGAATGAGGCCCCAGTTGATCAGCGGCGTGACCGGCTCAGCGCACCGAGGACCGTTGCAGAAGCACCCCGGAATGAAGGATTGCGCTTGGAAGAAAAAGAAAAGGTAACGCGGCCTTCTCAGAGCAGCGATGGTTCCCTGAAGTCTGGCGTTGAGTCGGTTCAAACTATGGTTTCCGAACAAAAGGTCGGCAGCGACACGAGTATCGTCCCGCTCGAGCAAGGCCGATCAGATCCGAGGGTCTCTCGAAATGTGAGCACGTATCAAGTCGTTGATACAGCAGTTCAGGGAAGCGGTCCTGCGAGCGTGCCGGACATCGACGAAACCCGGCCTGTGGTTGTTTCAACCGACAAACCTAGGCTTGAAGTGCCGACTTCCCTTTCGACGAAGGCGCAGAGCAATTCGCAAAAGCAGTCTTTTCCGGGCAGAGATTTCACACCTCAAGATAACGCTGCACAGGACGGATCTGCAAAGGACAGAGTTGTTCAAACTGCTTTGCAGAAGCCCGATAGCGGTGTCCTCGTGCACATACCAGCCCGCAACGCAGACCGGATCTCCGTCGCCCGTCTTGAGAGTCCTGGCGTCGGAGATGAGGCTTCGCCCAATTCGGATCGACGCGAAACTTCCAGATCATCGGCTCCAGACTTCAATCATCGCCCATCCATACCAGTGGGGCAAACGCAGGACGCGCTTAAGGCACTCCGCCCTGATGTGGAAGTCAGAGAAACCAAGATACCTGTCGTTGAACCGGCTTCACATACTCACAACCGCAGTTTCGGAGAGAGACTGGTGCCTATGCCCCCTGTTGTTTCTGTTGCGCCGATGGCCATAGTGAATGAGCCGGCCAAGACCGAAACTGAGCCTTTGACTTTCAAGTTGGATACCGACGGTGAGTTAAGGGCGACCTCGACGGGCAAAGTCAGTGAAATTGCGACGATGAGATCGGAACCGCCCCGACCTGTGGTGCATCAACTGGCTGAAGCTGTTCGAAATGTATCTAGTGGCACGATCGAAGTGAAACTTGCGCCTGAGGAGCTTGGCCGAGTTAAGCTTTCGCTTACGCCCAGCGACGCGGGTCTTGCTGTGACGGTGCTGGCGGATCGACCCGAGACACTGGATCTGATCAGACGAAACATCGAGGTTTTTGCGCAGGACCTTCGGCAACAAGGGCATCAGAACCTTAGTTTTCAGTTCGGTCAGCACGACAGAAACAGACAGAGTGGGAACGATTTGAGCGATCAGTTCGAGAAAGCAGAGTCGTCGCTTACTGAGCAAACGCCATATGCGCAGCGCGTTATCCCCGCGCTTGCAATCACTAATGGCCGATTGGACCTAAGGATTTAAGGAAGCTTTTCAGAATGGAAATTCAAACACAAAACACTTCAGGACCTGCAAGTTCTTCGACAATTGCTGTCGCAGAACCTGCGCCGACATCGAATTCGGCGCTTTCATCCGACTTCGAGACATTCCTCAAAATGCTTACGACCCAAATGGAAAATCAGGACCCGCTCAACCCGATCGAGTCTGCGGATTTCGCTGTTCAGCTTGCGACGTTCTCAGGCGTTGAACAGCAGGTTCGAACCAACGATCTGCTAGCTGAGATGATCGCTGGCAATGGTGCATCTGGACTGGGCCAATTGGCGGGTTGGGTCGGGATGGAGGCTCGGGTTAGTGGACAGGCGGAGTTTGCAGGAGCACCGATTACGTTGGCCCCAGAGCCGGACCCAGCGTCAGATGCGGCCTTCTTGATCGTGCGCGACGAAAACGGAGCGCAAGTATCGCGCGAGGGGCTGCCATTGAACGTCGATACCGTGCTTTGGGGGGGAGTTGGCTCTGCCGGCACACCTTTGGAGAACGGTGGCTATACGTTTGAGTTGGAAAGCGTCAACAGTGGACAAGTGACGAGTACCAAGCCTGTTGAGCATTATGCTTTGGTCCGTGAAGCGCGGCTCGGCTCAAGTGGTGTCGATATCGTTTTGACGGGCGGAACAATAGTTCCATCGACAGACGTCCGTGCGTTGAGATCGCCGCAACCGCAGGTCTAGAGCGCAATTCCGATCATCACTCCGAGCGCCAGCAGGGCTGCGGCGGATAGACTAAGGGCAGTTTTTTTGGGCCAAGATGATGCTGGGGTTTCATCTGCTGCCTGCTGTTGAATGAGCGCGGCCTCGACAAGCCCAGGTAATCTGGGCCCAAACCGTCCAACAACTCGCAGGGTCCGACCAAGGTCCCGGATGAGCGCCTTTGGGCCTATGCTTTCTGCGATATAGCTTTCCACAATCGGCTTCGACACTGTCCAGATATTGATGTTCGGACTGAGTGATCGCGAGACACCCTCAACAACGACCATTGTGCGCTGTAACAAAATGAGCTCGGTCCGGGTCTCCATTCCAAAGCGTTCGGTGACTTCGAAAAGGTAACTCAAGAGGCGCCCCATCGAAATTCGGCTGGCATCCATGCCAAAAATCGGCTCACCAACAGCGCGGAGCGCGCGTGCAAATTCATCTACATCCTGATCGGCGGGCACGTAGCCTGCCTCAAAATGGACTTCAGCAACACGCCGATAATCCTTTTGAATGAAGCCGAACAGAATCTCGGCATAGACCCGCCGCGTATACTCGTCGATCCGCCCCATGATTCCGAAATCCAGCGCGACCAGCGATCCGTCATCGGCAACTTTCAGGTTTCCCTGATGCATGTCGGCATGGAAATAACCGTCCCGCAGGGCGTGACGCAGGAACATTGTCAAAATCCGCTCGCCAAGGGCATTGGTGTCATGCCCAGCCGCTTTGATCGAAGCGACATCCCCAGACGGAAAGCCACCAACCCAGGCGAGGGTCATGACCCGCCTTGACGACAGGAACCATTTGACCTCTGGAACTGAAAACCCTTCGTCATCTGCAGTATTTGCCGCAAACTCAGCGGCCGAGGCCGTTTCAAGGCGAAGATCCAGCTCCCCCATGACGACGCCTTCGAAATGCGAGATTACGTCCATCGGTCGCAACCGGCGCGTCGACGGGGCCAGTGTCTCAATCATGCGCGCAGCAAAATAGAACGCATCGATATCACGTCGAAATGCCTGTTCGATTTTCGGTCGCAAGACTTTGACGGCAACCTCTTCGCCGGTGCTTGCAAGTTTGGCTTTGTGAACCTGTGCAATCGAGGCCGCAGCGACTGGTTCAGAAAACTCGCTGAAGAGCTCTTCCACTGGGTGGTTCAGTTCGCGAGCGAAAGTAGATTTCGCGACTTCCGTGGAAAACGGGGGTAGCTTGTCTTGCAGCACTCTGAGTTGCAGCGCGAGGTCATCGCCGACCACATCCGGTCTGGTTGACAGGATTTGCCCGAACTTGATGTATGCAGGGCCAAGCGCCGTCAAAGCGCGCGTCGCAGGTGGTTGGCTGGGGTCCCCTTTGTAGCCCAGCCATTTGAAAGGCCAGCCCAGAATGCGTGCAGCGACCCGCAGGGACGTTGGTGCGTTGAAGGCTTCAAGCACCACGCCCATCGCACCAGTGCGTTCAAGCGTTGCGCCCGTACGGATCAGCCGCAGGATATTGTGAGGGCCGCGCACTTAGATCTTCCAACCGGAATGGAGCGCTGCAATTCCCATCGAAAGATTGCGGTATTTGACCTGATCAAATCCGGCGGTATTGATCATTTCAGCGAACCGGTCTTGCTCTGGAAAGTTTCTTATTGATTCAACAAGATATTGATAGCTGTCCCGGTCGTTGGCGATCAGTTCGCCCATGCGGGGAATGATATTGAAGGAATACAGATCATAGAGCTTCTGCATGCCATCTACGGGAAGTTGCGAAAATTCCAGCACCATCAGGCGACCACCAGGGCGCAACACACGATAGGCCTCAGCGAGCGCGTCTGCAATTCGCGTTACGTTTCTGATGCCAAACGAAATCGTATAGACATCAAACGTATTGTCTTCAAAAGGAAGCGCCATTGCGTCGCCAGTCACCCAATCAAGCTGACCTGAGAGCTCTTCCGCTTCTGCGCGCTTGCGGCCTTCTGTAAGCATCGATTCGGTCAAGTCGAGTACCACAGCTTCGGCACGCTTGGCGCGCTTCAGGAAACGAAATGAGATATCGCCGGTCCCACCGGCGACATCTAACAGTCGTTGGCCTGGCCGCGGTGCGATCCAATCCATCATCGCTTCTTTCCACAGGCGATGAATGCCAACGGACATGACATCGTTCATCACATCATACTTGGAGGCCACATTTGTGAAAACGCCATGTACCAAGCCGGCCTTCTCGTCTTCGCGGACATCCCGTGCGCCGAAGTGCGTTCTCTTTTCGGAGGTATTGTCAGTCATTTTCGTGCGTCCGATTGCTTCTCACTTCCGATATAGCTTGGCGGAGCAAGACACAAACGCGTTGAATAGACGCGGAGGCGCAGTGCGTTGGCTGAGGTTGCATGAGCCGAGGTGTCATGTAGTTGTTCTCTGTCCGGCTTCTGCCTGAAATACAGTTTTGATTGGTCATTCCGCCGAAAACTCTGAAGAGAAGTGTGTTCGAACCCTATGCCAGAACTTCCAGAAGTTGAAACGGTCAGAAATGGATTGCTACCGGTCATGGAGCGACAGGTTATCCGTTATGCCGACGTGCGCAGGCCTGACTTGCGCTGGCCGTTTCCGGATCGCATGTCCGAACGTCTGTCCGGAAAGCGGGTCTTGGCGCTTAGGCGTCGGTCAAAATACATCTTGCTGGACCTTTCCAGTGACGAGACTTTGATCATTCACCTGGGAATGTCGGGGCGAATACTGATTTCGGAGGCTCAGGTGGGCGCCTTTCACCATTCCCACCCCGCGCCCGAAAAGCATGATCATGTTGTCTTTGAAATGGAAAGCGGCGCGCGGGTTGTCTTCAACGATGCGCGTCGCTTCGGCGCGATGGATTTAGTGGCAACGCCAGAATTGGAAACGCACTGGCTTTTGAAAGACATTGGCCCCGAACCCCTGGGGAATGACTTCAACGAAGCTTATCTTGAAGAAAGCCTTCGCGGGCGAAACACTCCCATAAAATCCGCTCTTCTTGATCAAAAGATCGTCGCAGGCCTTGGGAATATCTATGTCTGCGAGGCCCTGAATCGCGCCGGGATATCGCCAAGGCGAAAGGCTGGAAACGTCTCGACGGCACGCATCGCGCGCCTTGTTCCGATCATCCGCGATGTCTTGACTGAAGCCATTTCAGCTGGGGGATCATCTCTTCGCGACTATCGACAAGCTGATGGTGAGCTTGGTTATTTTCAGCACACATTTCGTGCCTATGATCGGGAAGGTGCGCCGTGTCGAACGCAAGACTGCGACGGGACAATCCAGCGTATCGTTCAAAGTGGTCGATCGACGTACTACTGCAGTCGCTGCCAAAGATAGCTTGATCCCAAGGAATTGAGTGCTAAGCCTTTCAGCAGACTGCAGCTGCCAAAGCGGGGTTTTATGGCGTACAACACGATCATCGTAGAGGTCGAAGACCAAATCGCGACCATTCGCTTAAATCGTCCCGATGCTTTGAATGCGCTGAATGCTGAGCTGCTTTCGGAGCTTGCTCAGGCGGTAACAGAACTGGAAGCGGACTCACGCATCCGATGCACTATCCTTACGGGTTCTGACAAAGCTTTTGCTGCTGGCGCAGACATTACCGAAATGGCTGATCTGAATTTCGTGGATGTTTTCTCCACCGATTATCTCGCAGCGGACTCTGAAGCAATCCAGCGATGCCGTAAGCCAATAATTGCGGCTGTTTCGGGTTATGCGCTGGGCGGCGGCTGCGAGTTGGCAATGATGTGTGATTTCATAATTGCGTCTGAAACTGCGAAATTTGGCCAACCCGAGATCAATCTTGGGGTCGTCGCGGGTTTGGGTGGCTCTCAGCGTCTTACGCGGTTTGTCGGGAAGTCTAAGTCCATGGAGATGCATCTTACGGGGCGCTTCATGGATGCCGAAGAGGCTGAACGCTCGGGGCTTGTGAGCAGGGTTGTGCCCGTCAAAAACCTCATGGAAGAAGCTCAGGCGGCGGCACACAAAATCGCCGAGAAGTCCGCACTGGCGACAATGGTTGTGAAAGAAGCTGTGAACCGAAGCTATGAGACAACCTTGCGCGAAGGCCTTCTATTCGAACGGCGTGCGTTCCACTCATTGTTCGCAACCGAGGATCAAGCTGAAGGAATGACGGCTTTCAAGGAGAAGCGCGAGGCACAGTTTCGCGACAAATAGTGGTTTTTACTGCACGGGGACTTCCCTTCGCGGCTCGAATCCCCTAAACGCCGCGATATATGCGCGTGAGGCCCGCTTTGGCCAGATTCGTCCGGTTGGTAGAAACCCGGAGTTGGGCTCTTGCGCAAGAAGTTTGATCTAGGCCCGACGAAAGGGAAATTACCATGGCGAATTCGCCCCAGTCCAAGAAACGCGCACGTCAGAACGAACGCCGCTTTGCAATCAATAAGGCACGTCGTTCGCGCATCCGCACACATCTGCGCAAAGTTGAGGAAGCAATTGCTTCGGGCGACAAAGACGCGGCAACGACCGCTCTTCGCGCGGCACAGCCTGAATTGATGCGTGGTGTCACCAAGGGTGTTTATCACAAAAATACAGCAGCACGGAAAATGTCGCGGCTGTCATCCCGGGTCAAAGCACTGAGCTAAACCCAACAAAGAATTTTTTTTAAAACGCGTCCATTTTGGGCGCGTTTTTTGTTAACTGATTGACCTTATAAGACTCTCTCTTGGGCATTTTTATCACCCGCCCCAGATTCGCTCGGACAATAGATGAGTCAAGCGCAAAGGTCTGTTGCGGGAGAGGTGAACTGCGGCCTAATTTGAGCCTGCGATTCACATCGTCCTTGGGGGGACATGGTTAATGAGCGGGGCATCTGGTCCACTTGTCGGAGAGGTTTCTCCAGGCGAGGCATGGCGGATATTGGAGGACACGTCCTCTGCATTGCTGATTGACGTCAGGACACGCGCCGAATGGGGATTTGTCGGCGTTCCTGATCTTTCGGAAGTGGGTCAGTCGACGATTTTCGTCGAGTGGGCCAGCTTTCCGGACATGTCTGCTAACCCGCAGTTCGTGGCTGAAGTGATGGAAGCAATCGGGGACAATACTCCGAGCACGCTTCTTTTCATTTGTCGGTCCGGTGCGCGTTCCTTTCGGGCTGCCACGACAATCGCTGAACACTTCGTAAGGGTCGGGGTGTCAGGGGAATGTCTGAATGTAGCTGAAGGCTTTGAGGGCGATCTGGATCCACAGGGACACCGGGGACTCCACAATGGATGGAAGGCCCGGGGGCTGGCTTGGCGCCAGTCTTGAAAAGAAACGCGAGCACGACGGGTCGTAGGCAAATGACAGACGAAACTTGGGGCAATATCCGCGGCGAACTGCTTAAGTCCGTTGGTAAGAATAACTACAGCAACTGGATTGAACCTTTGGAGTTCTCCGACCTTGCGGACGGTGTTGCGACCTTCCTTGTGCCCACGCAGTTCATGGGAAACTGGGTGTCCCGGAATTTCGGAGAGCAAATTCTACAGGAGCTCTCAAATGCTGGGGCAAGCGTATCCAGAGTAGAGTTTTCGGTCCCACAGCGCACTATCGCAGCGAAGCCGAAGCCAGTTTCAAAGCCTGTCGCCTCGACATTCAACGAGGGCCGCGATCTTCCCGGAGCGCCGCTTGATGCGCGTTTTACCTTCGATAGTTTTGTTGTTGGTAAGCCAAATGAATTGGCGCATGCAGCCGCGAGGCGTGTCGCAGAAGGTGGTCCCGTAACGTTTAATCCGCTGTTCCTTTATGGGGGGGTCGGGCTTGGTAAGACCCATCTGATGCACTCGATTGCCTGGGAGCTGCAGCGACGAGAGCAGGGTCTGCGCATCGTTTATTTGTCCGCCGAGCAGTTCATGTATCGCTTTGTTCAGGCACTCCGCGACAAAGACATGATCGCATTTAAGCAGCTTTTCCGGTCAGTTGACGTTTTGATGATCGACGATGTGCAGTTCATTGCCGGCAAGGATGCAACGCAAGAAGAGTTCTTCCATACGTTCAACGCACTGGTTGATCAGGGTAAGCAGATCATTGTGTCTTCTGACCGTGCGCCGACAGAGATCACTGGTATCGAAGACCGTATCGTCAGTCGTCTTCAGTCCGGACTGGTCGTGGATTTGCACCCTACCAACTACGAGCTGAGGCTTGGTATTCTTCAGCAGAAGATTGATCAGTATTCCGAGCAGTTTCCAAATCTTGAGATCGCTGATGGAGTGCTCGAGTTCCTTGCGCATCGTATCTCGACAAATGTTCGGGTGCTTGAAGGGGCGATGATGCGTCTCTTTGCCTTTGGATCTCTGGTTGGGCGCGAGGTGACCTTAGAGTTGGCGCAGGATTGTCTCTCGGACATTCTGCGACACTCGGACCGCAAGATCACGGTTGAGGAGATTCAGCGTAAGGTCAGCGATCACTACAACATTCGCCTGAGCGACTTGATTGGCCCAAAACGCGTGCGCACTTTTGCACGCCCGCGTCAGGTCGCGATGTATCTGGCAAAAACCATGACCAGCCGATCTTTGCCGGAAATCGGTCGTCGGTTCGGTGGCCGTGATCATACGACCATCATGCATGGTGTTCGCAAGATCGAAGAATTAAAGCAGCAAGATAGCCAGATTGCAGATGATCTGGAGCTTTTGCGACGGTCGCTTGAAGCCTGAAGCGAAGAGGGGACGCTGTCCCCGCCGCCCTCCGGCCGGCTCCCCTGGGATACTTCTGCCAAAAAGAACACACTGAGGGCCTTGACCCTTGCGCGACAAGGCAAGACAGTCCCCGAAATTCCATTGCGTAGGGCGGAAAAACCGATAGGTTAACCGTCCGGCATCTCTGGGGAGCGTGGACATGAAACTTTCGATTGAGCGGAGCGAATTGCTGAAGGCCGTTGGTCAGGCGCAATCGGTTGTCGAGCGCCGCAATACTATCCCGATTTTGGCAAACGTGCTGATTGAGGCTGAAGGCAATCAAGCCAGCTTCCGTGCTACTGATCTTGACATCGAAGTGGTCGATGAGGCTGCGGCAACGGTCGAGCGTGCCGGCGCGACGACAGTGAGTGCTGTGACGCTCCATGAGATTGTGCGCAAGTTGCCGGACGGATCGCTTGTCACGCTGACCGATGATGGTGCGTCTGGTCGTCTGACGGTCGAGGCTGGTCGTTCGAATTTCTCGCTTGCAACGCTGCCCCGCGAAGACTTCCCGGTCATGGCGACATCTGAGTATGAGGCAAATTTCGTCTGCTCTGCGCCGGTTCTTCGACGTTTGTTCGACAAGTCGAAGTTCGCGATCTCAACCGAAGAAACGCGCTATTATTTGAACGGCGTCTATATGCACATCGCGGATGCCAATGGCGGGCAGGTCTTGCGTTGTGTAGCCACTGATGGTCATCGCCTTGCAAGAATTGATGCGGACATGCCTGCAGGCGCTGAAGGGTTGCCCGGTGTCATCGTGCCCCGCAAGACCGTCGGAGAGTTGCGCAAGCTTCTGGACAATGATGAGGCCGAGATCGCTGTTTCGGTGAGTGAAACAAAAATTCGGTTTGCGGCGCCGGGTATCACACTGACCTCCAAAGTCATCGACGGAACCTTCCCGGATTATACGCGGGTTATTCCATCTGGAAACACACGCCGTTTGGAAGTGGATGCTGCCGATTTTGCACAAGCAGTTGATCGAGTTGCAACCGTGTCGTCCGAGCGTTCCCGCGCTGTAAAGTTGTCGCTTGATGAGGACCGACTGGTCTTGTCCGTCAACGCACCAGACAGCGGAGCTGCAGAAGAAGAATTGGCGGTTGCGTATGGCGATGACGCACTTGAGATTGGGTTCAACGCAAAATACCTGCTCGAAATAGCGAGTCAGGTTGATCGGGAAAACGCGGTCTTCCTTTTCAATTCCTCGGGCGACCCAACGCTGATGCGTGAAGGCAACGACGAAACAGCAGTTTATGTCGTGATGCCGATGCGTGTCTAAGGGCGGTCCAAGGCGGCCCCCGGATCCGGCGGTCAGTTTTCTGTCTAATGGAAGGGCGAAGTGATGTCCGGGTGTTTCGTCAGATCGCTGACGATGTCCCATTTTCGGTCGCACAAGGTGACACGTCTTTCATTGGATAGCCGTCCAGTGGTCTTGCATGGAGCGAATGGGGCCGGAAAAACGAACATTCTGGAGGCAGTGTCACTGCTCTCGCCCGGGCGTGGTCTGAGGCGCGCTGCGGCGGAGGATTTTGGCCGCCACCCCGAAGCCTTGGGCTGGAAAATCAGCGCTGAGGTGGAGGTTGGCGGTCAGCTCCATGAGCTGGAGACTTCCGCGGAGCCAGGGCAATCCAGAACCGTTCGAGTGGACGGCAAGGTCAGGCCGCAAATTGCCTTGGGGCATATCGCGCGGATCGTCTGGCTGGTTCCGGCCATGGATCGTTTGTGGCTGGAAGGAGCAGAAGGGCGGCGGCGTTTTCTCGACCGGATGACGATGAGTTTTGTACCAGAGCATGCGAACGTTGTTTTGGCCTATGACAAGGCAATGCGAGAGCGTAACCGTCTGCTGAAAGATATGGTCCGGGATGCGCATTGGTATCAGGTTCTGGAGCGTCAAATGGGTGACGCCGGTGCCGCGATCATGTCTAACCGTCGCAGAGCTATTGAGCGTCTGGCGCAGGCTCAGGCGGGTGCGAATACGGCATTTCCAATTGCAAAGCTGTCAGTCCTTCATCCAAACGATGACTTGCCGGACACATCGGACGAGCTTGTTGCTCTTTTTGACGAAGGAAGAACGGCTGATCTGCGCGCTGGTCGGACACTGGCCGGCCCACATCGGATTGATATGCGCGGTGTATTTACGCAGAAAGACGTTCCCGCCGAGCAGTGTTCAACTGGTGAGCAGAAAGCCATGCTTATTTCACTGGTTCTCGCCAATGCACGTGCTTTGGCCGAGGACACCGGATCAGCACCACTGATCTTACTGGATGAAGTCGCGGCACACTTGGATTCTGTGCGTCGCAGAGCCCTATATGATGAGATTTGTGGACTTGGGGCACAGGCGTGGATGACCGGGACTGGACCTGAACTGTTTGATGATCTTGGCGCTCGAGCTCAGGTTTTTGAAGTCTTTGATGGCAATGATGGTTCCGAGGTGCGCGCGTGACCATTTCGCTTTCTGATGCCGCGCTTTATGCAGGGGCGCTGTTGATACTGTTCTTAACACCGGGTCCCGTCTGGGTGGCCCTCCTGGCGCGTGCGATGTCCGGAGGTTTTCGCGCAGCATGGCCTCTTGCGATGGGCGTGGTGGTGGGTGATGTCATATGGCCTTTGGTTGCGATACTTGGCGTAACTTGGATCGTGTCCGTCTTTGACGGTTTCATGCTGGTGCTGAAATGGGTCGCTTGCCTAACGTTTCTGACCATGGGGTATTTCCTGATCCAAAGCGCCGGGAAGGCCATTGCCAAGGACAGTCGATTGACACGGCCAGGAATGTGGGCCGGGTTTATTGCCGGGGTGGCTGTAATTCTTGGGAACCCAAAGGCGGTGTTGTTCTATATGGGTGTGTTGCCCGGTTTTTTTGATCTGTCTCGGCTCACAGCAGCAGACATAGCTGCGATATGTGCTTTGTCTTTTGTGGTGCCTCTGATTGGCAATCTCGTCCTTGCGGGTTTTGTTGATCGTGCGCGGCTGCTTTTGACCTCGCCCGCTGCCTTGAAGCGGCTGAATATTGTATCTGGCTTTTTGCTTGTGTTGGTCGGTTTGGTCATCCCTTTCACCTAGGCAAAACTCGGTTGTTGCACAGTGCGCGGGCTGGGGCTTTGACCACTAAATATTGTGGTCTGGGCGTGACACTGGACCACAAAACGCCTATAAAATGTGGGAAAACAATAAGGAAATACCGCATGGCGGAGACCCCAGAGGCGCAGGTTGAGTATGGCGCTGATTCGATCAAGGTTCTCAAAGGCTTAGAAGCAGTTCGTAAGCGTCCCGGTATGTATATCGGCGATACAGACGATGGTTCGGGTCTGCACCACATGGTGTATGAGGTCGTCGACAACGGAATTGATGAGGTTTTGGCCGGTCATGCCGATGCGGTAACCGTGACAATCCATCGGGATGACAGTGTTTCCGTAAGTGACAATGGTCGCGGCATACCGGTGGACCTTCATGCCGAAGAAGGTGTTTCGGCGGCAGAAGTCATCATGACCCAGCTGCATGCTGGCGGTAAGTTTGATCAGAACTCATACAAGGTTTCCGGCGGCCTCCACGGTGTTGGCGTGTCGGTCGTTAATGCACTTTCGGAATGGTTGGAGCTTCGGATCTGGCGAGACGGTAAGGAGCACTTTGCGCGCTTTGAAGGTGGGGATACGGTTGAGCATCTTCGGGTGGTAGGTGATGCCAATGGGCGCAAGGGCACCGAGGTGCGATTCCTGGCCTCTTTGGCGACGTTCTCGAATCTTGACTACCAATTCAAGACTTTGGAAAACCGCTTGCGTGAACTGGCTTTTCTGAACTCGGGCGTGCGGATCATCTTGCGGGATGAGCGACCTGCTGAGAATCTCGAAACTGAGTTTTTCTATGATGGCGGCGTGCGTGAGTTCGTTCGATATCTGGACCGTAACAAAACCGCTATGATCGAAGAGCCGATCTTTATTTCCGGCGAGAAAGACGGGATCACCGTTGAGGTCGCGATGTGGTGGAACGATAGTTACCACGAGACGGTTCTTCCATTTACTAACAACATCCCTCAGCGGGATGGTGGAACGCATCTGGCCGGGTTCCGTGGCGCGTTGACGCGAACGATGAACCTGTATGCGGGGTCGAGCGGGATTGCGCGCAAGGAGAAGGTGAATTTCACCGGGGATGATGCGCGGGAGGGCCTAACTTGTGTGCTTTCGGTGAAAGTGCCGGATCCCAAGTTCTCGTCACAAACCAAAGACAAACTGGTGTCTTCGGAGGTGCGCCCTGCTGTCGAAGGCATGATGAACGAGAAGCTAACGGAGTGGTTTGAAGAAAACCCGGGCCCGGCGAAGATGATTATCACGAAGATCGTTGAAGCTGCTTTGGCGCGAGAGGCTGCCCGGAAAGCAAGGGAAATGACTCGCAAGAAGTCGGCGCTTGATGTCGCATCGCTTCCGGGAAAGCTGGCGGATTGTCAGGAGAAACGCCCGGAGTTTCGAGAGTTGTTCCTTGTGGAGGGTGATAGCGCTGGTGGCTCTGCAAAGCAGGGGCGTGCGCGCGCAAATCAGGCTGTTCTGCCTCTGCGCGGCAAAATCCTGAATGTCGAGCGCGCCCGGTTTGATCGAATGCTTGGCAGTCAGGAGATCGGGACGTTGATCACGGCCCTCGGAACGGGAATTGGCCGAGACGAGTTCGATATCTCGAAGTTGCGATACCACAAGATCATCATCATGACCGATGCGGACGTCGATGGAGCGCATATTCGCACTTTGCTTTTGACGTTCTTCTTTCGCCAGATGCCGGAGATTATCGAGGGTGGCTATCTCTATATTGCGCAGCCGCCGCTGTATAAAGTTGCGCGCGGCAAGTCCGAAGTCTACCTGAAGGATCAGGGTGCCTTGGATGATTATCTGATCGATATGGGTGTCGATGGCGCAATGCTTCGACTGGGCACGGGCGAAGAGATTGTGGGCCACGATCTTGCGCGCGTGGTGGACGAAGCACGGCAGGTGCGGCGTGTTCTGCACGCGTTTCCGACCCATTACCCCCACAGTATTCTGGAGCAGGCCGCAATCGCCGGGGCGTTCGTGCCTGGACAGGTGGACGCTGATTTGCAGGGTGTGGCCGACGCGGTTGCAGCCAGACTGGATCAGGTTTCCGTTGAATACGAGCGTGGTTGGCAGGGTCGTATTACGCAGGATCACGGCATCCGATTGGCGCGTGTTTTGCGGGGTGTAGAGGAAATTCGCACTCTGGACGGTCCTGTTATGCGTTCAGGTGAGGCGCGTCGGCTTGGGACGTTCACGGATGGTCTGAGGGAAGTCTATGCGAAGCCAGCGGAGCTTGTGCGTCGTGACAAGGTAAGCGAGGTCCACGGACCTTTGGGCCTGCTCGACACCATCCTGACTGAGGGCGAGAAGGGTCTGAGCCTGCAGCGATACAAGGGCTTGGGTGAGATGAACCCAGACCAGCTTTGGGAAACGACTTTGGACCCTGAGGCGCGGACGCTGCTTCAGGTGAAGGTCGAGGACCTTGCTGAGGCGGATGACTTGTTCACCAAACTCATGGGTGATGTTGTCGAACCGCGTCGTGAGTTTATTCAACAAAACGCGCTGAGTGTTGAAAACCTCGATTTCTAGATTTGTGAGTGGGGCTTTGCCCCACTCGCGTTGCTCGCCCATCATGGTATTTTTTTGAATGGGTGAAGGCGCGTTTCCAAGACTACCCGCCATTCGTTAACGCAGGCGCAAGGGTGCGCACGGTGGCGGTTTAGCCCTCATCGCGAAAATGGGTTTCGCCCCGGGCGCGGGCCAATTCGATTTGTTTTTGGCGTTCGCGAAAGCGCGTCTTGTCGTCTTCACTGGTGTCGTTGACACACTGATGACATGAAACGCCTTGTTCGAATTCAGGGCGCGATTTGTCTGCCTCGGTGATTGGCATGCGGCATGCGTGACAGAGGTCGTAGCTGCCTTCTTCAAGTCCGTGTCCGACCGCGACGCGACCATCAAAGACGAAGCACTCGCCATTCCAACGGCTCTGGTTTTGGGGGACCTCTTCGAGATACTTCAGGATGCCGCCCTTGAGGTGAAACACCTCATCAACACCTTGACCAAGCAGATAGTTGGAGGCCTTCTCGCATCTGATCCCACCGGTACAGAACATCGCAACTTTTTTATTTCCAAAGCGAGGCGCATTTTCAGCCCACCAGTCAGGGAATTCTCCGAACGTTTTTGTCTGAGGATCTTCCGCGCCCTCAAAGGTCCCGATGGCGACCTCGTAGTCGTTGCGGGTATCGATTACGACCACATCTTCGGAGGCAATCAGGTCGTTCCAGTCTTCGGGCTGGACATAGGTGCCAACGCTGGCAGTCGGATCGACATCCGGCTGACCCATCGTAACGATTTCCTGCTTTAGGCGAACCTTCATTCGTGGGAATGGCATCGCTTCTGCGGTGCTTTCTTTCCATTCGATGTCGGAGCAACCGGGCAGGTTTTTGATGTGGGCAAGCACGGCGTCGATGCCGCTACGCGTGCCTGCGATCGTGCCGTTTATGCCCTCGCGCGCCAGGAGCAAGGTGCCCTTTACGCCGTGAGAGCAGCAGGTTTGCGCCAGAGGGCCTTTCAGAGCCTCTGGATTGGAAAACGGTGTGAACTTGTAGAGTGCGGCAACTGTAAACATGGGGTCATCCGGTACGCCAAAACTTCAAGCGGCTCAAGGGTGGCGGTTGACGGCGGGAGGGATGGTTTCTAGGCAGGGTCAACGTGAGGAGATAAGCAATGCGTCCTGCAAACGAAGCCATTCTGGTCATTGACGTTCAAAACGACTTCTGTCCCGGTGGGGCTTTGGCTGTTGCGGGGGGGGACGAGATTGTAGCACCCATTAATGCGCTGGTCCCGGAGTTCGGGGTGCGGGTGTTCACGCAGGACTGGCATCCGAGCGATCACTCGAGTTTTGCGTCGCAGCATGACGGGGCCGCGCCTTATTCGATGACCGAGATGCCTTATGGGCCGCAGGTGCTTTGGCCTGATCACTGTATCATCGGGTCAGAGGGTGCTGCGTTCCATGCGGGGTTGGATACGCGGCGTGCGGATATGATTATCCGCAAGGGGTTTCGGCGTGAGATCGATAGTTATTCCGCGTTCTTTGAGAACGACCATGTGACGCCAACGGGTCTTGAGGGCTACCTGAGATCACGGGGTGTTGAGGCGGTGACGCTGGTTGGATTGGCGACGGATTTCTGCGTCAATTTCTCGGCCGTGGATGCAGCGAAGCTTGGATTTAGGGTGACTGTCGTTGAGAGCCTGTGTCGCGCGATTGATCTGGATGGCTCCCTTGCCGCGGCCAAGGATGGCATGGCCGCGGAAGGTGTGCGTTTCGGCTGATCAGTGGCCGCCGGCAAGGATGCCGGTACGCACGGAATAGTCGGTCGCAATCTCGTATTCCGGGTCGTCATCGCTGTCGACGATGAGTTGGCCGGCCTTGGTGAGCAATTGGTGGCAGTCGTGGCTGAGGTGGCGCAACTGAAGCGTTTTGCCTGCGGCTTCGTATTTCTCGGCAACGGCTTCAATTGCAGTAAGGGCGGATTGGTCAACAACGCGGCTATCGGCGAAGTCGACGATGACTTTGGCGGGGTCGTTCTTGGGTTCAAAGAGCTCGGTGAAGCCTTCAGATGAGCCGAAGAAGAGTGGGCCCTGGATTTGGTAGACACGAGCACCTTCTGGCGTGTCGTAGCGCTTGGCGTGGATGCGCGTGGCGTTGTTCCAGGCGTAGGTAAGCGCGGAGACGATGACGCCGACGACCACGGCTGTCGCGAGGTCATACATGACCGTCACGACAGTCACGAGGACGATGACCGCGGAGTCAGACAAAGGTACGCGGCGCATGATGTTGAAGGAATTCCAGGCGAAGGTTCCGATAACGACCATGAACATGACGCCGACCAGAGCCGCGAGGGGGATCTGTTCGATCAGTGGGGCTGCCACGACGATGAAGAGCAGTAGAAACAGGGCTGCGGAGATGCCGGAGATGCGCGTGCGGCCACCTGATTTTACGTTAATCATCGACTGGCCGATCATGGCGCAACCGCCCATGCCACCGAAGAAACCGGTGACGGTGTTGGCGGCACCCTGGGCGATGCATTCGCGGCTGGCACCGCCACGTTTGCCGGTGATTTCGCCGACGAGGTTGAGCGTCAGGAGGCTTTCGATCAGGCCAATGGCCGCGAGGATGAGAGCGTAGGGGAGGATGATCTCGAAGGTCTCAAAGGTGAGCGGGACCATCGGGATATGGAACAATGGCAGGCCACCTTCGATGGAGGCGAGGTCCCCAACGCGGGGCACGTCGAGGCCGAAGATGATCACGATGAGGGCCACGATAGCGATCCCGGCGAGGGGGGCGGGAAACTTGGTGGTGATCTTGGGCATGATCCAAATGATGCCCATTGTCGCGACCACAAGGATCAGCATGAGGGACAGGGGCCAGCCGGTCATCCATTCGCCGCCGGTCATTCCATGAGCGCCGACTTCTGCGGTGCCTGGGACCTGAAATTGGGTGAGTTGTGCGAGGAAAATGACGATTGCGAGGCCGTTCACGAACCCGAGCATGACGGGGTGTGGGACGAGGCGGATGAACTTGCCCCACTTCAGAACACCGACGGCGATCTGGATTGCACCCATCAAGACGACGGTGGCAAAAAGGTATTCAACTCCGTGGGTTGCGACGAGCGAGACCATAACGACGGCAAGCGCGCCGGTGGCGCCTGAGATCATGCCGGGGCGGCCGCCGAAAACGGCTGTGATCAGGCCGACGATGAAGGCCGCGTAAAGACCGACGAGGGGGTGAACGCCTGCAACGAAGGCGAAGGCGACGGCCTCTGGGACGAGGGCGAGCGCGACTGTCAGGCCAGCGAGGAGTTCGGTCGGCAGGTGACCCGTATCAGCGTCGCGGACGCGGCCCCGAAGGTCAGAAAAGATTGAGCGGCGGGCCGGGGAGGCCATCGTTGGTTTGGTCAAAACATGTCCTGGAGTTTTGGTTTTGTTGGGGGCGTCTAACACATTGGCCTGCGTTTGCACGGTCTATCTTGGCATACCAGCGTTGCGGTGTTGTAAATGGGACTCTGCCCCGCCGTCCTTTCGGGCGACTCCCCGAGGTATTTTTGAAAGGGTGAATGGAGTGGACGCAACACCGTGCGGGCGCAACGTTCGCGACCGAGTTGGATGCCGCAACAGGGTAAAGTGTTAATGGCATGATTTGATGGGAAAATGCGATTTTTAGCAACGTCGGTATGACGTCGGTATCGCGTCGGTATTACGTCGGTGCGCCTTGAGATGCGCGACAGATCCGCCACAAGATGTGGTGGACGCGTTAATGGAGGTTAAAATTGCGTTTCGGTTGCGTGCGCCATTTGTGCTTTGAGCCTAGAAAGGCACAACATCAACGCGCCGATTCAGTGCTTTGCCATCTGCTGTCTTATTGGAGGCGACAGGTTCGCTTTCCCCAAGCCCATCTGGGCGCAAGCGTTCCGGGGCTATACCGTTCTCAGTCAGCCAACCAACAACGCTGGCTGCGCGACGGGCACTTAGGTCCAGATTGTA
>JABDQU010000001.1 GCA_013042105.1 Boseongicola sp. | reverse complement strand
CACAATGCCCGTAGGCCGGGATCACCACCGAAACCGAGGCCGTTTTATTCGCAATATCGTTCATGTTGTAAGCGCGATCCCTTCCCCGGCATTCCGCCGCGTTGATACGGCAGTTTTGAAAAGAGTTCGAGATACCTCTTCAAGTCGACACCAAAGACCCGCAGGACGTCGCGCGTGGCCCGCGCGTTGCATCGAATAATCGGCTTTGTATTGAAGAGAATGGTGCGGTCGAGAAGACTCGAACTTCCACGGGTGTTACCCCACAGCGACCTCAACGCTGCGCGTCTACCAATTCCGCCACGACCGCACTGTCTTGACTTGGGACTGGCGCTATCTAGCGAATGTCCCGCGCAGCGACAAGCCAGAAAATCACGCCCGACCGTTTTCTATTCGACCACCCGGCGCCGCTGGTTCGTCCGCCAGATAAACCACGCTACAAACATCGCCCCAATAACCCAAACTCCAAGCATCTCCGCCTCGCCGAAAAGCGCGCGGTTCATCCGCCGCCCCGGCAAAAGCGTGAACGCCCCGGCCAGCAAAAACGCCTGAAACCAGATCGCCCGCATGGTCTCGCGGTGGGCCTCGATCTCGCCGCGTCGCGCGTGCAAAACACCGTGAACCACCCCCCAGATCAGATAAAGCGAAAGCAAATGGATCGGCCCAAACGGCCCGACAAGGCGCAAAACGTTGGCCGGAATGAACAAACCGCTGATCGCCAGCACCAACATGGCAACCACATACCCATACCCAGCCCTCCGATGCCAAAGGTCACGACGTCGTCGCAACAAAGCCAGCGGCCCCAGACCAAGGGCAACAATCGCTGAAAGGATATGAACCTGCACAATCGCAGGGGCATCAAAAAGAGGAGCAAAAGACATAAACGGCCTCCAATTGGGTGAGATCGCATGAAACGCTTGCGAATTGTCTTGGCAGAGGCCGACCCTTGGGGGCAAAACATGTTACGTCAGAAACGGGAGACCCACGTGAACAGCGCCGCTTCGCAGTCTACGCTTCGCCAAATGCGCGCCCATTTCACCAGCCGACCCACTCTGACCGCCTTGACGGGCGTGTCGGCGATTCTTGCCGTGGCTGGCCCTTTTGACACCGATGATCTGATGCGACTTGTGCCGCGCTTTGCCTATTGGCTGGCGCTGGTCACCATGACCTACGCTGTTGGATATCTTGCCAACGAAACCACATGGTCGCGCTTTGGGCGTCATGGACAGCGGACGCTGGACATTTGCCTTGCGATCTTGCTGACCGGCGCGGGTGTTACTTGCGTGCTTCTTGCGCTTAACTTCGCGGTGTTCGGCTTTTTTCCCGACCGCGACGGTCTTGTGTCAACGCTGACCACAACCTTCGCCATCGCCGGGATTGTAACCCTGATGCTGCGCTTCGCCAGCGCCCAGCACAAGACCAACACTTCGGCGACCAACACGCCGCCCGCCCTCCTCGACCGTCTGCCATTCGACAAACGTGGCCGCCTCATCGCCCTCAGCGTCGAAGACCACTATGTCCACGTGCGCACCGAAAAAGGCGCCGAGATGATCCTCATGCGCCTTGCCGATGCGATCCGCGAAGCCGCTCCGGTCCCCGGCCTTCAGGTTCACCGCTCGCATTGGGTCGCGCTCGATGCAGTGAGGTCCGCGCACAAAGAAGGCGACCGCGCGGTGTTGACCATGACGCAGGGGGATGACATCCCTGTCAGCCGCGCCAACGTGCCCGCAATCAAAGAGGCCGGGCTTTTGCCCCGGTAACCCGATGCCCGAATGGATCACATCCACCGGCCTTACGGCCTACGACGACGCCGTCACCCAAATGGAGACGCGCGCCGCCGCCATCCGCGCCGGCACCGCTCCCGAGGCGATCTGGCTGGTCGAACACCCGCCCCTCTACACCGCCGGCACCTCTGCCGACCCAAAAGACCTTACTGACCCCGACCGTTTCCCGGTCCACCAGTCCAAACGCGGCGGCCAATACACCTATCACGGCCCCGGCCAACGCGTCGCTTACGTCATGCTCGACGTCGCCAAACGCGGCCACGACGTGCGCAAATTTGTCCACGACCTCGAATCCTGGATCATCGCCGCGCTTGATCAGTTCAACGTGAAAGGCGAAATCCGCGAAGGCCGCGTCGGCGTCTGGGTCACCCGCCCCGACCTGCCCCCCAACGCCGACGGCACGCCGCACGAAGACAAGATTGCCGCCTTGGGCATCCGCATCCGCAAATGGGTCAGCTTCCACGGGCTGTCGATCAACGTCGAACCCGACCTAGAGCATTTCACCGGCATCGTCCCCTGCGGCATCACAGACCACGGCGTGACCTCCCTGGTCGACCTCGGCCTGCCCGTCACGATGGAAGATGTGGACGTCGCGCTCAAAACCACCTTCAACGACATCTTCGCGCCCTAAGCGAACGCACCAATCGCGCCCTGAAAAGCCCCAGCC
>JABDQU010000432.1 GCA_013042105.1 Boseongicola sp. | reverse complement strand
TCGGCAACCGGCGCGCATTTCTGCGACAGGGCCGGATCGGGCCATAGAAGAATTGGACGGATCACGCGCGGGCCTTCTCGCGCTTCAGTTTTACCATCTTGCGCGTGATCATCTGGCGCTTGAGTGGCTTCAGATAATCAATGAACAGCTTGCCATTCAGGTGGTCGATCTCGTGCTGAACGCAAGTTGCCCATAGGCCGTCGAACCGTTCGGTTTGTTGTGCGCCTCCAAGATCGAGCCACGAGACCTCGACTTCTGCGGGGCGTTCCACATCGGCGTATTGGTCAGGGATCGACAAACAACCTTCTTCGTAGGTGTTGCGTTCCTCTGATACCCAGGTGACTTCGGGGTTGATCAAAACCATGGGACGCGGTGTGGTATTTTCTTCTTTGACGCAGTCCATGACCAGAAGTCGCTTGCCGACGCCCACCTGTGGGGCGGCAAGCCCGATGCCCGGTGCATCATACATGGTTTCAAGCATATCATCGGCCAGCCGGGCCAACGTCTTGTCGAAGTCGGTCACGGGTTTGGCGGACGCTTTGAGCCGCGGGTCGGGGTGAATAAGGATCGGTTTCAGTGCCATACCGTTCATCTAAGATAAGCCGTCGCGTCCGACAAGTCATCGGGCCTTGCAGCGCCTTGGAATAAGGCTAGTGTTTCGCTTCACTCACAGTCTTTTACAGGTTTCTGATGGCGTTTGACTTTGACACTTTGCTGCCGCTGCGTGGCATGCACACTTCGAATTACGACAACATAAAGCGCACTTATGGTGTCGACGATCCCGATGCGATTGCCATGTGGGTTGCGGATATGCATTTCAAAGCCGCGCCTGTCATTCTGGATGCGCTGCGAGACGAAATCGAATGGGGCTATTGCGGCTATTTTGCGAATACTGCGCCAGCTGATGAAGCACTGGCGGCTTGGCTAAAAGAACGCCATGACTGGGAGATCGATCCGAGCTGGGTACGCTATACGCATGGGGTGATCAGTGGCTATGGCGACGTTATTTCTGCCTACTCAGAGCCGGGCGATGGGGTGATTGTCTTCTCGCCGGTCTACCACGCGTTCTTTCGTCAGATTGAGGCGATGGGCCGTCAAGTGGTGGAAAGCCCGTTGGTGATTGAAAACGGTCGGTTTGAGATGGACCTTGAGGGGTTGGCGGCGTCTCTGAAAGGGCACGAGAAAATCGTGACGCTCTGTTCACCGCATAACCCAGGCGGGCGCATCTGGAGTGTGGAGGAGCTTCGCGCGCTGACGGATTTCTGTGCAGCGCATGATCTGATTCTGATCTCGGACGAGATTCACATGGACCTGACGTTCCCCGGCGCAACGTTTGTGCCAACGGTAGTGGCAGCGCCCGAACATGCGGGTCGGATCGCGGTCCTGACGGCTGCCTCGAAGGCGTTCAACGTAGCCGGGGCCGAGACGGGTATTGCCATTTATCCGACAGCCGAGATGCGGAAGAAACTTGCGCCAGTCATTCTGGACCGCGAGAGCACGCCCAACCGTTACGGCATGGCGATCATAAAGGCGGCCTTCTCCGGCGGGCACGATTGGATGGATGCTGGTCAGGCCTATCTGGCTGAAAACTTTCGCGTTTTCAAAGAACGGATGGACGCGATTCCCGGCGTTTCCGTGATGGATATGGACGCGACCTATCTGACCTGGGTCAGCTTTGAAGGGCTTGGCATGGACGATGCCGAACTTCTGAAGCGATCCGTGGAAGACGCGAAAGTGATCCCGAACCCCGGAACACAATTCGGGATCGGTGGGTCCGGTCACATGCGTTACAACCTCGCCCTGCCCCGTGCGAAGTTGCTGGAAGCCATCGAGCGGCTGGAGGCAGCGTTCAAAGACGTTCAGTAGTCAAAATGGGGCGCGATCAGTCTTCGTTGACGTCGCGCTCCCAGACTTTGACCTGGCCTTTATAGACGCCAAGAACGCGGCGCAGGACGAGCCAACCAATCAGCGACATGACGGCGAAGGCCAGCATGAGCGCGGGGAAGGAGCCTGCCAGACCGGGGAAGCCGATCAGAAGACCGAGCCCGACGCCAACCGCGCCGATGGCAAAGCCAAGAAGGATTTGCGCGGGCAGGAATACTTCGAGAATTGCGAGGACCATTGCCGCGATGATCCATGTCCACCACGTTGACAGCATCACGAACGACCCCGCAACATTTTGAAGGCGTCGCCAAAGGCTTCGAGGGCATTTGCGGGCACGACAATCGTTGAGCTGGACGGACTGGCGCCCAATGCGTTCAGCGATTCAACCTGCTTCAAAGCGACCTGATACTGGGCTGCTTCCATGCCGTTGTCCTGAATAGCCTGCGCGACGACGCTGGTTGCATAGCCTTCTGCATCCGCCTGCACACGGCGGGCTTTCGCGGCTTGCTCAGCGGCATAAAGCTCGGCGTCGGCGTTCAGCTCAACCGCGCGCTTTTCACCTTCGGCGCGGGTCACCGCAGCGCGGCGTTCGCGTTCGGCGTTCAACTGTTGAAGCATCGCATCGCGGGTTGCCTGATCGAGGTTCACGTCAAGAAGTTCGGCGCGCGTCACTTCGATGCCCCAGTTATCGACCTGTTCTTCGACGGCCCCTTTGATTGTCGTCATCAAGGTCGCGCGGTTCGACTGGACCTCGTCGAGTTCCATCTTACCGATTTCTGCACGCACGATACCCGCGACGGTCGTAGCGATCGCAGCGTCAACATCGCGGATACGATAGACGGTCTTTTCAGGTTCGGTGATACGATAAAATACACTGGTTTCCACTTGAACGAGCACGTTATCAGCCGTGATTGCGTCCTGACTGGCGTTTGGAAGCTGGCGCTCGAGAATGGAAATCTGATGCGCGACGCGGTCAAGAAACGGCACGATGAAGTTGATCCCCGGTCCCAGAACGGTGCGCAAACGGCCGAAACGTTCAACCACGTGTTTTTCTGATTGCGATACGATCCGAATGCCTTTGTAGAGGCTGATGATGATGAACGCGGCAAAGAGAATAGTCGCAATTCCACCGCCGCCGAGCTGTCCGAGAATCTCTTCCATGAAATGACCCAATAAATTGTCTGTTGTTGACGGGATATGGGTATGGGATTGTGTCAATTCAATGACTTATGGGATCAAAACGACGATCCGGAACGGCCGTTGTGCGCGGGCAACAGCGCGAATTTTCTGCATAAATTCAGGAGGTTTTGCGGTTTTGGCGGATACGTTGGAGTTTTTCGATAATTTTGATGGAATTGGGAATTCTAGATCGGTTTTCGCTGCTCAAGATATGCCTGCAAGCGCTTTTTGTGGTGCGGAATGGTCCGGTCATTGGTCAGGAACCAGTTGAGGGTGACGAGACGCCATTCCTGGCCTTCATCGCCAAAGTTAACCATTGAATGGTTAAATTCCGGTAACTCCACCGCGAGAAACCAGACGTAACTCGGAGGAGACCGGTGTTGCGTTAACCACATTGGCCTTGTCGGGTCGAGCGTGAGACCAAGCTCTTCTTTGAGTTCTCTGAGGGCACATTCGGCAGGTGTTTCGTTGTTTTCACGACCACCGCCGGGGAGATCCCAATGCCCGGGCCATGGGATTGACGGGATGTCATCGCGCAGGATCGTCACAATGTGATTGCGCACAAGGATCGCGATCTTGGCGCCGTGGAAAGGCTCTGTCACAGGGGGCTCCGGTTGGGTAGAATGATGGTGTTATAGCCGAAATGTTGGACCGATGCCCGCCCTTTGCCGCGATTGCCTGACGACTTTTGACAGTGGTGTCCGCTGTCCTGATTGCGGTCGGCCACGGGTCATATCGCATCCGGAACTTTTCGATCTTTCGATTGCGCACATGGACTGCGATGCGTTTTACGCCAGCGTCGAAAAGCGCGATGATCCAAGCTTGCGCGACAAGCTGGTGATTATTGGCGGGGGGCGGCGAGGCGTCGTTTCGACGGCCTGTTACATTGCGCGCATTCGGGGTGTGCGGTCGGCGATGCCAATGTTTCAGGCGCTGAAGCTTTGCCCGGATGCGGTGGTCGTGAAGGGGCGGATGAGTGCCTATGTCGACGCTTCTCGGGACATCCGGGCCATGATGGATGACATGACGCCTGTGGTGGAGCCCTTGTCGCTGGATGAGGCGTTTATGGACCTGACCGGCACCGCGCGTTTGCACCACGCGCCACCTGCCGTGATGCTTGCGCGGCTGGTGAAACGGATGGAGGACGAGTTGGGGCTGACCGGATCTATTGGCCTGTCGCACAACAAGTTTTTAGCCAAGGTGGCGTCGGATCTGGATAAACCCAAAGGGTTTTCAATCATTGGAAAGGCCGAGACAGCGGCGTTTTTGAAGGACCGTCCGGTGCGCTTGATCTGGGGTGTTGGCGGGCAGACGCAGGCAGCGTTGGACAAAGCGGGGATCCGGACGTTTGGGGATTTGCTGCGGTGGGAGAAGGTCGATCTGGTGGCGCGGTTTGGGGGGATGGGCGAGCGGCTCTGGCATCTTGCGCGGGGCGAAGATCACCGACGGGTGTCGGCACACGCGCCGGTGAAGTCGATCTCGAATGAAACGACGTTTGGGGAGGATACAAACGATGTCGATATCCTTGACGGGCATATCTGGCGGCTTGCAGAGAACGTCGCGGATCGGGCTAAGGCGAAGGACAAGGCCGGGCGGGTTGTGACTTTGAAGCTGAAGCGCGCGAACCATTCAACGCTGACGCGGAGGGTGTCTTTGGGGCATCCGACGCAGATTGCGGATCGGATTTATCGCACGGCGCGGGGGTTGTTTGATCAGGTTTCCGATGAAGGGCCGTTTCGATTGATTGGTGTCGGGATTTCGCATCTGTCGGCTGCGGAGACGGCGGATGTTGAGGGCGATTTGCTGGACCCGAACGCCGGGGTTCGGGCGGAGGCGGAGCGGGCGTCGGATCGGATACGGGCGCGGTTTGGGCCGGATGCGATTGTGAAGGGGCGGGCGTTAAGGTGAGGGGCTCTGCCCCTCGGCCTTTGGGGCCTCACCCCGGGATTTCTTGGACCCAAAGAGAGTGGTCGCGTTAACCTTAGTGGGCGTTAACGTTAATGCCTGATCAAGGGGTGCGGGCGGTGGGAATGTGTGGATCGTCTTGGGGTTTCAAGGTTGGATTCGGGGTGGTGTACTGTTTTTAACTCAATGAAATGAGTGCTTTAAGCGGATTGTCGCGCTTTCTTTTTAAGAGAATTCGCTTGGCTAATTTTACGGCAAATTCGCGTTTCTACCGAATCAACTTTAAGTTGTGTTTCTTGCGCTCTGATCTCACTCTGTTTTTTCGGATTTGGCCGCGTCTGTATAACGTCGGTATCACGTCGGTATTACGTCGGTGCGCCCGCTCGGGCAGGTAAGACTGTGTTCATTTGTTGGAGTTTGCGGCCCAAAAGTGAAGATTTGGCGAGGCCTGCGCGCTAAACCGTCTGTTTCGCGTCGGTATAGCGTCAGTCCGTCAATATTGCCGGACGGGCCTTGGGGCGGATTTGCAGGCCTTTGGTCGCGCTGCGGGTGTGGCTTCGCATCGAGATCAGTTCCTCAGAGAGGTTCATGCGCTGTGGCTGGCCAGTGAGGCGGGCGCGGTAGACGGGCAGGCTTTCGGCGACGCGCATGACGTAGTTGCGGGTCTCGTTGAAGGGGATGTGTTCGATCCAGTCGATCACGTCCATCTGGCCACGGCGCGGATCCCCGCGTTCGCGCATCCAGCGCAGAGGGCGGCTAGGGCCGGCGTTGTAGGCGGCGGCGACCATCACCGGATTGCCGTCGAACATCGTCATCAACTCGTCGAGATAGGCGGTGCCGATGCGGGCGTTGTAGGCCGGGTCGTTGAGAAGGCGGTCGCCGTCGTAGGGGATTTCGAGGAAGCCTGCGACTTCGCGGGCGGTGGCGGGCATGACCTGCATGAGGCCGCGCGCGCCGACGCCGGACGTGACGACCGGGTCGAACTCGCTTTCGCGGCGGGCGATGGCGAGGGCCAGTTCCGTCGGCACGGGCATGGGGTCAACGCCGAGGTCGGTGACCGGATAGTAGATGAAGGGCACGGTGGTGCCGTATGACGCCGCGCGTTTGCCGATCATGGTGGCGTAGTGGGGTTCATCGCGGGCGGTGACGAAAGCGCCGAGGCGGATGATGTCGTCGGTGGGTAGGGTTTCGGTGAGATGTGTGAGGAAGCGTTCGGCGAGCACCTTCTGGTCGGCTTTGTCTAGGAGGAGGGCTGCGGCGAAGACAGAGCTTTCAGCGAAACCTGCGTTGGAAAGGTCGGGGGACGGCACCGGGGCGTAGAGGGCCGGGTCCATGGGGCGACCCGCTTTTTCAGCCGCGAGAAGGCCGTAGAAGCTGGTCTGGTATTCGGCGCCAAAGCTGTAGGCGAGCCGCGCGGTGTCGGTGTCGCCAAGGGCTTCGTGGGCGCGGCCTTCCCAGTAGCCTGCGCGGCCAAGGGAGATGGGGGTGTCGACGGCGCCGCGAAAGCGCAGGAAGTGGTTCAGGGCTTTGGCGGGGTCGTTTTGGTAGGTGAGCGCGAGGTAGCCGGAGAGCCATTCGAGGTCGGCAAAGCTGGAGCCGGAGGTGAGGCCGTGTTGTGACGCGAGTTCGTAGGCGTGAGTTGTGCGCCCTGCCCGCATTTCGCTGCGCACGAGGCTGCGACGCCAACCGGCCCAGCGTGCGGGCTGGCCAAGTTCGTCGGGGCTTTGGGCGAGCAGGAGTTCTATTGCGCCATCGTTGCGGCCTTTGCGGGCGCGCCATTGCATGCGCTCGAACAGAAGGCCCGGGTGATCGGCGAGGTTCTCGGGGACGGCGGCGACAAGCGCATCGACGCCGTTCTTGTCGGCGCGCAGAGCAATGCGGGCCTCGGCCAGTTCGGCCCAGCCGCGCGGGACAAGGGGGATCATGGTGCGGGCGTCGCGTTCAGCACCGCGCCACAACAGCATGTCGAGACGGTCGGCGTGGTGGGGTGCAAGGGCGCGGCCATACCACGTGAGGAGTTTAGTCTGATCGGCGGCCGAGAAACGGTGGGTGAGCCATGCGTGGAGCGCTTCGGCTTCGGCGTCGGCTTCCATGCCCTTGGCGCGGAAAGCAGAAATCAGAGCAACCGCGCCCGTGCCGGTTTGGGGATGTTCGCCGCCAAAGAACGCGATCACGTCGTCGGCGCGGGCAGAGAGAGGCAGCGTGCTTTCGGATCGCTGTCGCAGATAGGCGAGGCCCGGCCAGTCGGGTCGGCGGTCGAGGAAGCGGATGACGCTGTCAAAATCACCCTGACGTGCGCGCAGGCGGTGCCATTCGATGATATCACGCGCGACGGGATTGATACCTTCGGCGGTGCGCAGTGCCGCATACCAGTCACCTGATTCCATTGCATCGAAAGCGCGGCCCAAAGCTTCGCCTTCACGCGTGGTCTGGGCCTGCGCGTCGAATCCTATCCAGATGAGGAAAACCGCTGTAAATAGGGCTTTGATCATGGATGCTGGTCCGTTCAATCCTTGCCCCTCAGCTTTATCGTTTTAAACCTCTGGGAGCGGCTTGGCAATTCATCCCTTCAAGGATAGTGTCCGCGCGCTGTAAAACCACAGTGAACACACATCAAAGGAGCGTGTCATGTTAAGAGGGTCGATGCCGGCGCTTGTTACTCCATTTCGGGACGGCGAAGTGGATTTTGACACGCTGAAACACCTTGTTGAGTGGCACATTGAGCAGGGCTCGAATGGCCTTGTTCCTATGGGCACAACGGGTGAAAGCCCGACTTTGAGCCATGAAGAACATGACGCGGTTGTCGAAACCGTTGTGAAAGCGGCTGCGGGTCGTGTCCCTGTCGTTGCGGGCGCAGGTTCGAACAACACGCGCGAAAGTGTGCGTTTGGCGCAACATGCCTCGAAAGTGGGTGCGGATGCGGTGTTGGTTGTCACGCCGTATTACAACAAACCGACTCAGGCCGGGCTTTATGCGCATTTCAAGGCTGTCCATGATGCCAGCGATTTGCCGATCATCATCTATAACATCCCTCCGCGTTCGGTGATTGATATGTCGCCTGAAACCATGGGTGAATTGGCGAAACTGCCACGCATTGCTGGCGTGAAGGATGCGACGGCGGATGTGACGCGGGTGTCCAA
>JABDQU010000431.1 GCA_013042105.1 Boseongicola sp. | reverse complement strand
GACACCTGCCTCGGCCGTCGCGTTAACAGAGATTATCAGCCGTCAGGATATCCCGGCGGGGCTCTTTAACCTTGTTATGGGGGCGGGCCGTGAAGTGGGGCAGCAATTGGTTGAAAGCCCGAAAGTTGATGCGATTTCGTTCACTGGGTCGGTACCTGTAGGAAAAGGCATTGCATCCGCTGCCATTCAAAATCTCACAAAAGTGCAGATGGAAATGGGGTCCAAAAACGCCTTGGCGGTGATGGATGACGCGGATTTGGACCTTGCCGTTTCTCTTGCTTTGGGAGGGGCTTTTGGCGGGACAGGTCAGAAATGTACCGCGTCTTCGCGACTGATTGTTCATAAAGGTTTACATGACGCCTTTGTCGACAAGTTTTTGGCAGCCACAAAAGCCCTGAAAGTGGGACACGCCCTGGCTGCGGACACCCAGATGGGGCCAGTTGTGACGGCACAACAGCTTTCGGAAAATCTGGCCTATGTCGATATCGCGGCGTCCGAAGGTGCCGAACTTGGCTGCGGTGGACAACGGCTGACGATGGACACCGACGGCTATTATATGGCGCCTGGTGTGTTTCTTGGAACGCGCAACGATATGCGGATCAATCGTGAAGAAATGTTCGCGCCACTGGCTTCGGTCATCAAAGTCGACAGCTATGAAGAAGCACTTGCGACGGTGAATGACACCAACTTCGGGTTGACCTCGGGCATCGTTACAAGAAGTCTCGCGCGGGCCACGCATTTCCGGCGGAACGCAAAAACCGGGGTCGTCACGGTGAACCTTCCGACGGCCGGAACAGACTATCATGTGCCCTTTGGTGGACGCGGTGACAGCTCATATGGACCCCGCGAACAGGGCCGGTCTGCGGCGGAATTCTATACGACTGTAAAGACCGCCTATATCGCGTCCGGGTTGCCAGAATGACCTATCGGATCGACTGTCTTCAATACGCCAACTGGTCGGAAAAAATCTTTCGTCAGATGCGGGAAGGGGGGGTCGATGCGGTCCACGTGACCATCGCCTATCACGAGACATTTCGGGAGACGGTGGCAAATTTCGAGGCCTGGAACAGGTGGTTTGAACACTACCCCGACTTGATCATGAAGGGGCAGTATGCGTCGGATATTGAGATAGCCAAGGACCAAGGGCGAACAGCAATTTTCTTTGGTTTTCAGAACCCTAGTCCGATGGAAGATGATATCGGTCTGATTGAGATCCTCCACACGCTTGGCGCTCGGTTCATGCAACTTAGCTATAACAATCAATCGCTTTTGGCGACCGGATGTTATGAAGCCGAGGACCCCGGGCTTACACGGATGGGGCGTCAGGTGATTAAGGAAATGAACCGTGTCGGGCTGGTGATCGACATGAGCCATTCCGCGGATCGCTCGACGATTGAAGCCGCCGATGTGTCAGATCGCCCCATCACGATCACGCATGCAAACCCACACTTCTGGCAACCGGCTTTGCGCAATAAACGCGATGAGGTGATCAGCGCGGTGACCCAAAATGGCGGCATGATGGGCTTCTCTCTCTACCCGCATCATCTGAAGGATAAGTCCTCGTGTCGCCTCGAAAGTTTTTGTGAAATGATTGCAGATACCGTCGCGAAATTCGGGGTCGAGCACTTTGGTATTGGCTCTGATCTTTGTCAGGATCAGCCGGACTCTGTGGTGGAATGGATGCGCGTCGGGCGGTGGACAAAAGAGATCGACTATGGCGAAGGCTCGGCAAGCGCGCCGGGATTTCCGCCGATGCCGGACTGGTTTCAGGACAATCGCGACTTTGGAAATATCGAGAAAGGTTTGCAGGCCAAGGGGTTTTCAGACGCGGAAATCGCCGGTTTGATGGGTGACAATTGGTATCGGTTTTTTCAAAGCAACTTCACCCCACACGCCGTTTGACGGTAAAGTTGTGGCGCCAACCAGAAAGCGTAGAGAATGCAAGACAGACAGTTAGGAAAGGTTAATACGCGCGACCCAAATGTCGTGATGAGACTTGCCCGTCTGGGGTCGTTTCATCAGTCCCGTTTGTCTTTCATGCGGGTGCTTTTGCGGCGTCTCAAGGCAGAAGCCTGGACCTTCGAGCGGCGACTTTTCGACATTGATGCCGTGGGTGTTGGGGCCGCGGTCTACTCAGCGACCGGCCCTGAAAGAAGCTATTCTCTGGTCGCATTTTCTAACGATTTGCCGCCGGAGAAACGGTCAGATCGAGTGATCGCAACCGAATGGGATGCGACGTTTACACTGTTTGATGGTGTGCCAGAAGTCGCTGATATTGAAAGACTTTCAAAGAATATTCCCTATCAGGAATCAGGTCGAGTTTCCCAGTCTGAACTGAGTGTCAGCCGCGCAAACCGGTCCGCGCGGCTCTGGGATTATGTGGTGGAGTGCCTTGCAAGCGGCGCGCAGCCATCGCCAGACAAAATTCAAGATGTTGGCTATTTGATGCGCACAACAGCGGTCTATGGTTCTGGTAAACTAGGCGCTGCAGATCGCGAATGGACCTCGAACCGCGAGGAGTTTTTGGCGCCGTTTCAGATTGAGATGCTGACGGTCTATCTTATCCGCGCATTTGTGATGGATCTGGTCGAACACATGGCGCGTGCACGCGCGCCTGAAACGGCGGTCGTCCTTGAACCTCGGCTTCGGCGACGCTTTGGAATTGGGAATTCGACCGGGCTTGGGATGGCGCCGTTTCTGATCAATCATCCGATCCTGCTGAACAATTGGATTGCCGCGCGCGAGGAGGCTTTGGCACGCGTGCGATCAGTGCAAATGGCGGACGCGTCAGCCCAGTCGGTATTTCGTGATCGCCTTTCTCGTGCGCAAAAAAATGCCGCGCTTTGGACGACGACGCATGATATCCAAAAGCAAAAAGTATCAAGCCTTGTCAGTGATTTGAGAGCCCTTTCCGATCACGTGGAAAATACTGGACTAGCGGGTGAGCGGCCGTGGGACCGGCTTTGGCTTTGGGCTGAAACTGCGCTTTCAATCGAAGGGCAAGAACAATTGGTCTCGCTTTTGTTTGAACCTTACCCCGAGCTTGTCGACGGGCTTTCGGATTGTTTGGCCGCCGACGAGGTGCCGCATATGCGCATTGATGGCAGGATGTCCGCAGACCGTTTGTCGACGATTGTGCGCGATGTTTATGGCTGGGCGTTGAAGATTGACTGGCAGGATCCCAAGGCCCAAGCGCGGGTTTGGTATGTCTCAGAAGAAAAGCTTGAGCCGCGTCTGGGGGAGCGGGACGAGGAAGACCTTAATGATTATGAACAGCCGCTTGGACCCGGACGGGATGTTGCGCGGATGTTTGCGGATTTGCAGAAAACCGATGCTGAAACGGTCGCTGCGTTCTTGATGCGCCATCCTGAGCACCGCCATGCTGCGCGGCGCGCACAGATTGTGGCGCGCTTCCCTTATGCCGAAATCCGCGACAATACGATTGATGCGGATATGCTGCCGATCGATCTGTTGCGGGCAAAGTTGAGCTATTTCGGAGCGGCGCATTTCGATCCGCGATCAGATCGCTGGGTGCGCGTTAACATGTTTCAGAACGCGCCATTTCCACACGAATTGGCCGGTGCGGCGTCTGACGATTGGACGTTGCCGGAATTGGACGAGACGGGGCGGTGACGGCTGTCTGGTCGCTCAACGAGATCCAGTCCTTGGCGCAGAAAGCAGCGCGCGGGGCCGGGTACGATTTTGGGCTGGCCGAGGACGCCGGGCAGGCGGTGCGCTGGTTGCTTGCGCGGGACTTGCCGGGCGCGGACGCTTTGTTGACGGCCTGCGATGTGAGCCGGCGAGCAGCGACTGAGCATTGCCCTTTGACGGTTGGCTGTGCCTGGAGCGATGGGCTTTTCGAGACCAAGGATTCGACGCCTCGTTCGGTGGCTTCGCCGCTTTTGTTGGTGCCGTTTTTGTCGTGGACGGCGCAGAGGACGAAGACGTCATTATGTGTGAGCTGGCCGGGGGCGGCGTTCGCCTTGTCACCGGACGGTGGGGTTAAATTGCGGGGTCAGACGGTGAACCCAAAAGGTGCCGAGGTGAGGGTCGAAACCGCGATTCCCGAGGGGTTGATTGAACTGCATGAAGGTCACAGGGCGTCAGTGGATTGCGCGATTTATGTGGCGCTTGGCGAGCTGGCGGGACGCACTTATGCGCCTCCAACCGAAGCAAGCCGCCAGAGCGGTGCCGGGGCGGGTCTGACGGACAACGATTAGTGTGTCGCGCTCGTTTTGCTCATTTCAAGGGGCCTTCTGAGCGAGCACGTCTGACAGAATTCAGGCATGCTGAATGAGGGTTTCGATCGTCCATTTCTACCTGACTTCAGGTCAGCGAAAGGGGTCGGCCGATCGCAAAGGACTGCGCCGCGGCGTCCGCCAGTCGCTGCGCCGCCACGCCATCGTCGATCGAGGGATTGGGGGATTTACCTTCGTTAATGGCGGCAATAAATGCTTCCATTTCAGCGACATAGGCGTCTGCGTATCGCTCCAGAAAGAAGTGCTTGTTGGGCGCCGTTGTGAAGCCGCTGCGGTCGGCCACTTCAACCAGATGTTCGAGTTTATTCGCGGCCTTTAGCATGCCGCCTGCGCCGTGCACCTCAACGCGCTGATCGTATCCATAGGTCGCGCGGCGGGAATTATTGATCGTGCAAAGCTTGCCCGATGCTGTCGTAAGCGTCACCACCGCGGTGTCGACGTCGCCGGCTTGGCCGATCGCGGGGTCGACAAGACACGAGCCGACCGCGTGGACTTCGGTAGGCTCTTCGCCCAGTAAAAACCGTGCCATATCGAGGTCGTGGATCATCATGTCGCGGAACAATCCACCGGACTGTTCAATGTAAGAAATCGGGGGCGGTGAGGGATCGCGGGACGTGATGACGACGATCTCGGGCGCGCCGATGACGCCAGCGGCAAGCTGTGCCTGAAGATGTGCAAAGTTCGGATCAAACCGGCGGTTGAATGCGGTGAAGAACCCGACACCGGCGGCCTTGACCGCAGAGCGGCATTCGGCGGCGCGCTCTGACGACAAGTCGATCGGTTTTTCACAGAAAATCGCTTTTCCCGCATCCGCGAGCGCGTGAATTTGATCATAGTGCAGGGTGGTCGGCGTTGCGACGATGACCGCGTCGATGTCTGTCGCCGCGATGATGTCCTCGGCGGTTCTGACTTCGGCTCCACTGGATGCGGCAAGGTTACGCGCAGCTTCGTCCAAAGCGTCGGCCACGGCCACCAGCCGTGCGGATGGAATGCGCGAAAGACTGAGTGCATGGACCTGACCAATGCGTCCGCACCCCAGAAGGCCAATGGAAATCATAGTCTTAACCTTTCTTAATCAGCGGCAAGTCCGCGCAATACCCGGCGCGCGGCGGTCTGAATGTCCGGCTCGACGTCTTTGAGTATTTGCACTCGATCAAACAGGTCAGGCGCATCGGCAAGGGTCTTGCGTAGTGAGTTTCCAAACGTCATGCGAAGTTCGGTTCCGATATTGAACTTGCAGATATTTGAGGTCTGCGCGAGGCGTTTACGTTGGCTAACGGGCACACCGGATCCCCCATGAATCACCAGCGGCACATCGGTCACGGCCTCAATCGCGCGGATGCGGTCTTCATCCAGACCGCCCTCCTTGTTCTGTTGCAAATGCACATTACCGACCGAAATCGCCATCGCGTCCACTTTGGTGTCGCGCGCAAATTGCGCGGCCTCGCCGGGGTCTGTTCCAAGCGAGTTTTCCCCGTCGCTATAGCCCACAAACCCGATCTCGCCTTCGCAGGAAATCCCGGCGTCATGCGCCATTTCAGCGATGCGCGCGGTTTCATCAATGTTTTGTGCCACGGGTTTGCGAGAGCCGTCAAACATCAAGGACGTGAAGCCCGAATCCAGTGCTTCGGCGCATTCATCGAATGTATAGCCATGGTCCAGATGGGCGACCACCGGGACCGATACGCGTTCGGCCAAATTGCGAAACATCGTGCCCAAAACGGGCAGGGGCGTGTGACCGCGGCACGATGGTCCGGCCTGCAGTATTACGGGCAGATTTTCAGCTTCGGCCGCGTCCACGTAGGCGCGCATATCTTCCCAGCCAAGTGTCACCAATCCGCCCACCGCATAGCCGTTTTTCAGCGCGGGCTGCAGCAC
>JABDQU010000427.1 GCA_013042105.1 Boseongicola sp. | reverse complement strand
GCGCGTTCGATCAGTTTGCCAGCGGTGCCAAGGCGGGATGACGACAGGCCTTCAAGGCCAAGGGTTGAGTGGCTGGGCGTGGCGCGGCCTGCGCGCCGCCAGCTTTTGCCAAAGGTCGCGCCGGAACCGCAGTTGACGATGACGGGGCGGCGACCTGAAGTGAGTTCAAACGCAAGCGTCGAGGCATGGCCGTTGGCCGAGGCTTCGGCGCGCGGCGGGCGGGCGGCGTCCGCGATGACGCTGGTGCGGCCGTGGCTGATGCGCGCATAGCCCATCGCGAGGCCTTCGTTGGAGACGGCCTTCACGCCGGAAGATGCCAGCGAGCGGTCGAGGCGCCCTTCAAGACCGCGCCCACCGCCGTGAAACCGGGCGAGGCCGCCATCCGCGTGGCGCAGGGCGCGCAGGACCGGGGCGACGGCTTCGATGGCTGCAATATGGGCGACGCCGGGGGACTGGCCCATATCCTGAAGGGCGGCGGCGGCCCAGTTCAACAGGGTGAAAACTTCGAGCAGTTCCTCGGGGTTGCGGGTGGACAGGCCGCCGTCGGCGTCAATTTCGCGGGAGCATTCCTGTGCCAGTGCGCGGGTGGCGTGGCCGACGTGGGCGTCCATGCCGTCAAGGGCGAGGCCTGCGTAGATGAGGCCGGTAAGAGCTTCAAAGCGCGGCAGCCCGGGGGAGGCTGCTTTCCAGCGGCGGCTGAGGAAGATCGTTTGCGCGGCGAGTGAACGGAAGTAGGCTTCGCTGACTTCGCGTTCCTGACCGTTCAGCAACAAGATTGCGTGGTTGATCCAGCGGATCAGGCGGCGACCGGTCAGATCAGGCGTCCAGCCGGGGCCAGCGCCGCGCCCGTTTTTGGCAATCCACGCGTGGGTCCAGTCTTGTGCGCGTTTGGTGGCGTGATGGTCGCCGACGGCAGCGAGGTCGTCGAGCCATGTGAAGCCGTGGATTTCGGTCTCGAACCCCTCGTCCGGCATGGGCAGGTCCCAGATTGCCGTGTCGGGGGCTTCGACAAGGAAGCCTGCAAAGAGGAAGTTGCCGCCAGTGATCTGGCGGCCGCGGGCGAAAGAGCCGATCGTGCGGGGTTCAGGCGTGGTGGAAAACGCGGTTGCCGGGCGCGAGAACGAAGCAATTCGCGCGTGCAAACGGTTCATAAAGCGCGTCTTGCGCGCGTTACATGTCATGTCTTTGGACAACGTGGTCGCCCTGCCTCTGCCGTTCGATTTTTTCGAACTTACGCGCAAAGGTTAACCGCAAACGGCTGGGCGCGTCATCGAAAATATCGGTCTCAGGCGGGTTTTTGCAGCAATGCGGTAAAGAAACCATCAATGCCACCGCGATCCGACCAGTAATCCGGGCGCAGACGGAGGCCACCGGCGGGGGCTTTCCATGAAGGATCGACGCCCGCCGGGAGGACGTCGGCGACGGTGATATCTGGGTGACGTTTCAAGGCGGCTTCAAGCTGGGCTTCGCCTTCTTCGGGCAAAAGCGAGCAGGTGCAATAGACCAGTCGGCCACCGGGTTTCAGCCATGAAAGCGCGCGGTCGATGAGGGTTGCTTGCAGGGGCAGGAGCGTTTCAAGTTCGCTTCCGTCTTTGGCAAAGCCAAGGTCCGGGTGGCGGCGCAGGGTGCCGGTTGCGGTGCAGGGGGCGTCGAGGAGAATGGCGTCGAAGGGGGCCTCGGGGGTCCATTCAAGCGCATCGGCAACGACGAGATCTGCGGTCATGCCGACGCGGGCGAGGTTTTCGCGCAAGCGGACGACGCGGTTGTCGGAAATGTCCAGCGCGGTAACGTCCGCGCCCGCGCTGATCAGTTGCATGGTTTTACCACCGGGCGCGGCGCAGAGGTCGAGCACGCGCTCGCCGGGTCTCGCGTCGAGCATCAGGGCGGGCAGGGTCGCGCCGGCGTCCTGCACCCACCATTCGCCCGCGTCATAGCCTTCGAGGGCAGAGACTTGTCCGGCGTTTGCAAGGCGCAGGTTGCCGGTTGGCAGGAGGTCCGCGCCAAGTTTCTTGGCCCAGCCTTCAGCGTCGGATTTGACGGTGATATCGAGCGGAGGTGTTTGCGCGTGCGCGCTCTCCATCGCGGCAACGGCGTCTTTTTTGTAGGTCGCAATGAGGCGTTTGCGCAGCCATTTGGCGGTCATGGGCGGGGGTAGGCTGTCCCAATCGGTGCCGGTGCGACCCACATTGCGCAGAACGGCGTTCACAAGACCCGCCTTGCTTTTCTTCACGATTGAGACGGCAGCGTTTACGGGCGCATGGCTGGGCGCGCCCGTGACGTTGATCTCATAAAGCGCAAGACGCATGCCGTTCAGGACCGGATCTTCGGGCTTCATGCGCAGGTGCGGACCCAGCAGGCGGTCCGAGCGGTTGGCCCAGCGCAGGGCTTCGGTGGCGAGACGCAGGGCGCGGGCGCGGTCTTCCGGAGCAAGGCCTTGCAGCACTTCGTCGAGGCGATGGGGTGTGTGGAGCGGAAGGTGCTCTTCAGTTACTTGCGTCATGAGAGCGACAGCGCGTTTTCTGGGCTCTAACCCTGCTTGCGTCATGTGAGTGCGGCCCCGGCCTTGTCCAATGTTGTCGCCCGCGTATATCAAAGGAAACATCTCAACAAGGAAGCCTTTCGCGATGTCCGACGACACAACGCCCCTGCCCCCCGAAGCCCAGCGCGCTTTGGAAGAAGCCGAAGCGCGACGCAAAGCGGCCAAGGGCGACGCCATGCCAACCGAATTGGGCGGGCGCGACGGACCGGAACCGGTGCGTTATGGCGATTGGGAGAAGAAAGGGATCGCGGTCGACTTTTGAGCCGCGTTTCGCGTTATTCGATCCGAAGATTGGCGGAGTCGCCCTGCCCCATATCAGACGTGAACCGCACGGTGTTGCCGCGCACTTCGACAAGTTGACAATTGTCGGGATCAAGTTCTTTGCCACCAAGGTAGAGATCACGGCAGAAAAAGCCGTTTTGCCAGTCCCACTCGCCCGTGACGGCCTGCCCGAAGGCGCGCCCGACAATCTTACCGCTGTCGTCGACCTGCAGGCGGATACCAAAGCGCTTCAACTCGCGGTCCTTGATAATATTGACGAATTTACTCTCGTCTTCGATGCGCTGAAAGCCCTCGGCAAGCGCAGAGGTCGCAAGCAATCCAGCGGCGGCGGTTGAAAGTGCAATCGTCTTAAAAAGGCGGCTCATGGGTCGTCTCTCCATCATGTTACACATGATACGGACAGACATTAAGATTGGATCAATTCAACCCAAGAACATCCAGCATATCGTATTCGCCGGGATCGCGGCCCTGCCCCCAAAGTGCGGCACGAAGCGCACCACGGGCAAAGATACTGCGATCCGTTGCGATGTGGCGCAGCACGATCCTTTCGCCGGGTGCGGCGAAGATGACGTCGTGTTCGCCAGCAATATCACCGCCGCGAATAGCGTGAAAACCGATGTCCCCGCGCTTGCGCGCACCCGTTATGCCGTCACGACCACGGTCGGACACGTCGTCCAGTGACACGTTGCGCCCGGCGGCCGCAGCCTCGCCCAGCATCAGAGCCGTGCCGGAGGGGGCATCGACCTTGTGGTGGTGATGGGCTTCGACGATTTCGATGTCGAAGTCTTCATCAAGGGCCTCGGCGACCTTTTTCGTGAGCAGTGTGAGCAGGTTCACGCCGAGGGTCATGTTACCCGCACGGATGATCGTGGCGTGGCGACCGGCGGCGGCGATTTTGGCAAGCTCAGTTTCGTCCATGCCGGTGGTGCCGATCACGTGCACAATCCGCGCCTGCGCGGCGATGGCGGCATGGGCAACGGTGGCGGCGGGCGCGGTGAAGTCGATGACGGCCTGCGCTGTTGCAAAGGCTTCAAGGGCGTCATCGCCAACGATTATGCCCATTTCAGAGCCGCCCATCGCCACACCGATATCCTGCCCGACCCACGCATGGCCTGGACGTTCGAGCACAGCGGCAAGGCGCATCGCATCGCTGTCGCTGACCGCTTTGATCAGCGTCTGCCCCATGCGGCCTGCCGCGCCAGTGATCACAATACCGGGTAGATCGTGCATCTTCGTCTCTCCTTTGTCGCCCTTCCATACGACCTTGCGACGACCGAGAAAAGCGCCGCTTGCGAGAGGCCGCACGAACGACTAGATCCGGCGCATGGCAAAACCTCGTTACAATGATGGTCCCGGACCGACCCAACGCCAACTTCGCGTCGCGGAATTGGTGCGCCGCCGGTTGAGCGATGTGCTCAATCAGGGCGATATCCATGACCCTGATCTGGGGCGCATGTCGATTACCGTGGGCGAAGTGCGCTGTTCGACCGACCTGAAGGTGGCGACGGCTTACGTGTTGCCGCTTGGTGGAAATGACCGCGAGGCGGCTTTACTGGCTTTGCGCAAGAACCGCTCGGAAATCCGCCGGGTTGTCGCGAAGGGGCTGGCGTTGAAGTTTGCGCCGGAGATCCGCTTTGAGATCGACGAAACCTTTGACCGGCTGGACGACACGCGCCGGATTTTTGCAGATGACAATGTTCGCCGCGATCTGGAGAGCGATTAGCCTGTCGCTTTTGGCGGCGGGGGCGGCGTCTGCCGCCGGATGTCGGACTGTCGCCTTTGAAGACGTGAGCTTCAGCGTGTGCGAACCCGCGCCCGGCGACGAGGCACGGCTTTATTTGCGCGATGATGCGGGCGATGTTTTGGGCACCTTCGACAGGTTGAGCGATGAAGCCGCGCGCGAGGGGCGCGAGATTGTCTTCGCGATGAACGGCGGGATGTATCATTCGGATCGCCGGCCGGTCGGGCTTTATGTTGAGAACGGTGTAGAAGAAGCCGGTCTGGTCACGCGCGAGGGGCCGGGGAACTTCGGGCTGTTGCCAAATGGAGTGCTGTGCATTGAGGGAGCCACGGTTTCGGTGACGGAAAGCCGCGCGTTTGAGGCCGCTGCCCCTGCGTGCACCTTTGCGTCGCAATCGGGGCCGATGCTGGTGATTGACGGGGCGCTGCACCCGCGCTTTTTGCCCGACAGCACTTCGCGCTTTATCCGCAACGGCGTTGGTGTGCGCGAGGATGGCGCGTTTTTTGCGGTGATCTCGGATGATCCGGTGACGTTTCATCAGTTTGCGCGGTTTTTCCGCGATGTGCTGGAAACACCGAACGCGCTGTTCATGGATGGCAAGGTCTCGCGGCTTTTTGCGCCGGAGTTTGGGCGGCGTGATATTGGCTTTCCGTTCGGACCGATGCTGGCGGTGACCCGCCCGGCTGATTGACGGGCTTGCCTGCAAGGGTTAGCAGGCGTTTTTTGAGCGGAGACAGATGTGGCACGGCGCAAAAAGGGACGTGATATCTCGGGATGGGTGGTTGTGGACAAGCCTGCGGGCCTGTCATCCACCAATGTCGTGGGCAAGGTGCGCTGGGCGTTCAACGCCAACAAGGCAGGCCACGCCGGCACGCTGGATCCGGAAGCCACGGGCATTCTGGCCGTGGCGTTGGGCGAGGCGACCAAAACGGTGCCTTTCGTGACGGATGCGCAGAAGGCGTATGAATTTACAGTGAAATTTGGTGCGGCCACAAATACGGATGACGCCGAAGGTGAGGTCATCGCGACTTCGGACGCGCGGCCGAGCGACGCCGAGATTGAGGCCGCTTTGCCCTCGTTTGTGGGCGATATCATGCAGGTGCCGCCGCAATTTTCCGCCGTGAAAATCGACGGGCAGCGCGCCTATGCGATGGCACGTGCGGGCGAGGAGGTCGATATTGCGGCGCGCCCGCTGTTTGTCGAGCGACTGGAGATGGTCGCGCGCCCCGACGCCGATCACGCGACCTTTGAAATGGAATGCGGCAAGGGCGGTTATGTGCGCTCGATCGCGCGCGATCTGGGCGCGGCTCTGGGGTGCTATGGACATGTTCTGGGTCTGAGGCGGGTCTGGTCGGGGCCGTTTGAGCTGGAAGATGCCGTGTCGCTGGAGCGCATCAACGAGATGGCGCGCACGCCGGAACTTGATGAGGTCTTGCTGCCGCTTGAGGTAGGTCTGAGCGATCTGCCCGAGTGCCGGGTGTCCGCAGAAGGGGCCGCGAGTTTGGCAAACGGGAATCCGGGCGCTGTGATTTCGAGCGATGCTGCGTTTGGCGAGATGGCATGGGCGTCGTATCGCGGCCAGCCCGTTGCGGTCGGGATATACCGGTCGGGCGAGTTGGCGCCGTCGCGTGTCTTTCGTCTGTGAGCCTGATTGTTCGACAGCATTCGCGTGATGGCACCGACAGCAGCGCGGTCTATTCGCCTTGCGAGAAGTATCGCTATGCGTTGACGCGGGTGTGGGACGCGCGCGGGCGGCGGTTGGTGTTTGTGATGCTCAATCCCTCCAAGGCGACCGAGTTGGCAAATGATCCGACGGTTGAGCGCTGCGAGCGGCGGGCGCGGCAGCTTGGGTATGGCGCGATGCGGGTCTGCAATATCTTTGGCTGGCGCGAGACGCATCCCACGTTGCTGAAGAAGGCCCGGGATCCCAACGGGCCGGACAATGACGCACAACTTCGGGCGGCCGCCGCTTGGGCGGATGACATTCTGTGCGCGTGGGGGGTGCATGGTGCGCATTTGATGCGCGGCGCGGCGGTGGCCGAGCTTTTGGCGGAACATCAGGCCGGGCTTTTGTGTCTGGGCCAGACCAAGGACGGGCATCCGCGCCATCCGCTTTATGTCAGCTACGCCCAAGGGCTGTTGCCCTGGCCCCCCGGTCAGGCCGCCACAATCTGCTGAGACGCGACCAGTTTGACATTGCGCGGACCTGCATCAATCGCGCCGACGAGAATGGCAGCGACTTTACCATCCACAAGCACAAGCGCGTCCGATCCGTCGGAAGAGGATGAGATTGACACCGCCGTCGTTGCAAGACGATCTTCGGGGACGAAAACCTCAATACATTCCTTGGTCGTGTCGAAGTCGTGAAAGGCCAGTGGTGCCGTCTCTGTCTCTGCTTCAGAAGTCGCCACATCCCGCCGCGCATCCAGTTTCAGGGCGGCTTCCTCGAAAGTAATCTCGCTTTCGTCGACGTTCAGAAGGTCCGACAGCAGATAGGTCTGAGGCCCTTTGCGCGGATGGATGAACCGCACAAAGACACCTGCAAAAGGCGTGACATCCAGACCTTCAAAGAAGATCGTCAGCGTTTCTTCCCCGTCCGTGAACATCATGGCCGCCATGCCCGGAGCGCGCCAATGGACGAAGTCAATGTCAGGATACCGCAGATCAACCTCGCAAATATCGAGGTTCGCACGGAAATCGGGGATGAGGAATTCTGCCACATCGGGCGGCACGGTGTGAACCACAGGCGTCACGTCATTGTCCGGCACCTGTCCGGTTTCGACACCGTCGCGATCTTCACATCCTTCGTCAAAATCGGGCTCGATTTCGCTGCCCGGAGGCACGCGCATGGGGTGCGGTCCGATGGAATTCGGGTCGTGATGCGATACCACCGTCAAACCGGGTTGATTGTGCCATTCCAAACGCCTTCGACGCGCGCGCAGCACCGCCAGAATAACGACAAAACACCCCCACCCCAGAATCCACATTTCCGTCTGCACGACGCACCCCGACTTTGATCAATGCCGGCACTTTCTCAAACGAGCGTTACCACAGCCTTTCCAGCCAAGCGGAAAATGCAAAGAATTGTCGTTAAGTCAGATGGTGGAAAGTCAGACCGTGGGTGCAAGGCTGGGCGTGCGCAGATCGACGTCTGTCGGCGCGACAACGCCACCGGTTGTTCCAAGCTCGACCAACATCAGCACATCGCCATCAAGGCCGACCTGAAAGGTGGTTTCCCCGCCGATGTCGATGGGGGTCACTGTGACGGTGGGGTCGGTCAGAACCGCCGGATCGTAGTAAAGCACAAGCTGGTCCACCAAGGGGTCAAAGTCGTGCACCGTTGGCGGGTTTCCCGACGCCCAGATGCCTGAGACGAACGTATCGGACGCACCATCCGCTTTGGTCGTGACAAATTCGCCCCACACATCATCGCCCGCACCCATCACGATAAAGTCCGCGCCTTCCCAGCCTTCAAGGCGGTCGGCGTCGTCGGGATCGGTGTCGGGCGCGTCACGGAAGTTGGCGCCAAGCCCGATCAGCGTATCATCGCCGGGCCCCCCTTCAAGTTCGTCAAATCCAAGGTTTCCTGTCAGGAAGTCCTTGCCCGGCCCGCCCCGCAGCGTGTCATTTCCACCGTCCCCTTCAAGCGTATCGGCATTGAGAGCGCCCTCAAGAACATCGTCATCCGCCCCGCCACGCAACACGTCATCCCCTGCCCCGCCGCGCAGAAAATCCTCTCCGGTGCCGCCACCAAGCGTGTCATCGCCATCACCACCGAACAGGGAATCGTCGCCCACATCGCCGAACACCTGATCGTTGTCCGCATTACCATCCAGAAAATCGTTGCCGACATCGCCGTTGATCAGGTCATCCCCGGCGCGTCCAAAGATCACATCGTCCAGAAATGTCCCCGGCAAGGTATCCGGACCGGGCGTGCCTTCGTCGGTCAGGTCGGGTTCCTCGTTCGCGAGCGTGTCGCCCGAGCCGCCGCCCACCAGCGACGCCAGCAGACCCACGCCGAATATCGCGAGGAGTATTTCCATAATGTCTGCCTGTTCTGCCCGGCATTTATTGAGCACGAGTATCCAC
>JABDQU010000424.1 GCA_013042105.1 Boseongicola sp. | reverse complement strand
TCAAAGCCAACGAAACCCTCAGCTTTGAGGCGCGGGAAAGCGAAACCCTCGCCATCGTGGGTGAATCCGGTTGCGGAAAGTCGACCTTTGCGAAGGTCCTCATGGGCCTTGAGACAGCAACCGAAGGACAAATCCTGTTGGACAACCAACAGATTCAGGACACTCCTATCGAAGAACGCGATACCAAGACCGTCTCTTCCGTTCAGATGGTGTTCCAAAACCCCTTCGACACTCTGAACCCCTCCATGACCGTCGGTCGTCAGATCATCCGGGCGCTCGAGATTTTCAAGATCGGCAAAAACGAAGCCGAACGCCGCGAGCGCATGCTCGAGCTGCTCGACCTTGTAAAACTGCCGCGCGAATTCGGCGATCGTATGCCCCGGCAGCTATCTGGTGGTCAGAAGCAACGTGTTGGTATCGCTCGCGCATTTGCCGGCGGCGCCCGTATCGTTGTGGCGGACGAACCTGTATCCGCACTCGACGTTTCGGTCCAAGCTGCCGTCACCGATCTCCTCATGGAGATCCAGCGAAACGAGAAAACCACACTGCTGTTCATCAGCCACGACCTTTCAATCGTGCGCTATCTGTCGGATCGCGTCATGGTCATGTATCTTGGGCATGTCGTCGAAATGGGCACAACCGATCAGGTCTTCTCGCCGCCCTACCACCCCTATACCGAGGCGCTTTTGTCGGCCGTTCCAATTGCCGACACCAGCATCCAGAAAACGCACATTGTGCTTGAAGGCGACATCCCATCGGCCATGAACCCGCCGCCCGGATGTCCGTTCCAGACACGCTGCCGCTGGAAAGACAAAGTGCCCGGCGGCCTGTGCGAAAAAGAGGTGCCGCCGGTTCGCATGTTGGCCGATGGACATCAGGTCAAATGCCATCTCTCGGATGCGGAACTCGACAGCATGGAGCCGGTCATCAAGATCGCTGCCGAGTAGCCGGTTTTCAATCAATAAACGTTAATGGCCGGGCAAGTTGCCCGGCCATTAACGTTTTGCGCAATCGTGAAATCTGGAAATCTGTGTTAAGATCACTTCATGCTTCGTTTACTTATCCCACTGGCATTTCTCGCCGCGCCCGCCTTCGCGCAGGACTCTCCCGAGCCAGAGGGCCGCGACCTGATGAGCGAAGCCCTACGCCTTTTCATGCGTGGCCTCCTGGAAGAAATGGAACCAGCTATGGATGATTTCTCGGCACTGCTCGACAATTTCGACGCTTATCACGCACCGGAAGTCCTGCCGAACGGGGATATCATCATTCGACGTAAGACACCGCTTGAGCCGGACGAACCCTCACCCGGCGAAATCGAACTCTAGCGGCCTTTCACCACGATATCTGCCACACCAAGAGCTGAGCCGAGCGCGTTCAGGCGGGCTTCTGCGACCTCGCCAAACAATCCGCGTGTCCCCGGCGCAAGGCGAACTTCAAGCTGCTTCTTTTTTGGGAAGTATTTGAATTCTCCCATCTTCTCATCTTCGGATGCCGTCAGCATGGCGCCAAATCGCATGGCTTTTCCAAGGATTTCCGCCTGTTTCAAAAACTCGTCGTCGACAAGTCTGAACAAGGGATCAAAGCGAGAGTTCTCACGGCTATTTTTGTATCGATGAAGCAACGCGACCCCAAGGAACACGCGTTCCGAGTGCGTCATCCCACCCAGGTTCGCCCGCGTGGCTTCGTCAAAACATACCTCGTGACGATAGTCGGGATGCGCGCGCCAGCTCACATCGTGCAATAGACAGGCGGCTTTCACCAACCGGTGCGGCGCGGTCTTGCGGCCTGCAAACAGAGGCAGCACAAAATCATACAGCCGTCGTCCAAAACCAGGAATACGCGCGTCTTTCGCCTCGGCAAATCGGCACGCTTCGATTAACGGATCGCGGTCGCGAAGCCGCTGCGGCATTTGCTCATACAGCATGCCTTCACGAATACCATAGCTTGAGATTGCGATATCATGCGGCTTCAGCTGTCGGATCAATTCTTTCAAAACAAGCGAGGCCAGAGGCACCAGTGCCAT
>JABDQU010000420.1 GCA_013042105.1 Boseongicola sp. | reverse complement strand
TCAGACGAAGTTTCTGGTGCTGGATGAGGCCGACCAGATGCTGGACATGGGCTTTATTCATGCGTTGCGCCGGATTGCGCCGCTGTTGTCGCCCGAGCGGCAAACGATGCTGTTTTCGGCGACGATGCCCAAGCAGATGAGTGAATTGGCGGATGCCTATCTGACGGATGCGGTGCGGGTAGAGGCAGCCCCTCCGGGCAAGCCGATCGAGAAGATCACGCAAGGTCTGCATTATGTGGCGCAGTCCGAGAAGACGCGCTTGTTGATCGAGTATCTGGATGATCATCGCAGTGAAATGGCGCTGGTTTTTGCGCGCACCAAGCATGGCTCGGAGCGGTTGATGAAGGCGCTGGTGAAGGCGGGTTATGCGGCCGGGTCGATCCACGGCAACAAGAGCCAGGGTCAGCGGGATCGCGCGATTGCAGCGTTTAAGACCGGCGAATTGACGGTGCTGGTGGCGACGGATGTGGCGGCGCGGGGCTTGGATATTCCGGGTGTGCGACACGTCTATAATTATGATTTGCCGAATGTTCCGGACAATTATGTACACCGGATCGGGCGCACGGCGCGTGCGGGCGCGACGGGGCGCGCGGTGGCGTTTTGCTCACCTGACGAGTTGAAGGAATTGCGCGACATCGAGAAGACGATGAAGAAGGCCATTCCGGTGATCGGCGGGCGTGCGCCGGAACCGCCACAGGGTCAGAAGCCCGGTGGTGGACGGCGCGGCGGGAAGCCAGGTGGTGCCGGAGCGGGTAAGCCGAACAGCAGCAAGCGCAGACGTCGGCCACGGCGCGGTGGCACGAACAGCCGGGCGGCGTAAGCGTCAGCTTGGCAGGATGTCTCCGAGGTTGTTCATGATGCTGACAAGCAGGACGATGCCACAGATCAGCAGCGCCAGCCAGAAGACAAAGTGCATGACGATGGCGGAGGTTCCAAAGCCGATCGCCAGCACCGGGAGCCGTGTGGGTTCATGGCGGTAAAGCGCAATGCCGCCTGAAATCATCGCCGCCCCTGCCATGACAAGTGCTACGATTGTAATCATCGGGCCGTAGCTTGGCGGTGGCGGTGGTGCGACGGGGGCGGGTTCGCCCGAGAGCGCGCGCGCGGCCGAGTCTTTGATCTCGGCAGCGATTTCACCGATGGTTGTGGCGGCACTTTTTTCCGGCTCAGGTTCAAACAGTGCCGACATCTGGACCACGAGGATCACAAGGCTGATGGCGCCCAATATGAAGCCGAAAAAGCCAAACTTGGCCGTGACATTTGGGGCGGAAAGCTCATCCATGGGGTGTGTTCCTGTGTTTTGTCGCAACCATAAAGTAAAAGTTGTTCTGGGCCAAATTATGACTTTTGCCCCGGGTATCGGCGGCGACGTGCTTGATATGTATCAACCTGTTTTCACGCGATCCTGACTAGGGTGAGCGCATCTGATTTTCGAAAGGATGCGCTATGTTTGACAAGATTGTCGTCGGGATTGATGGCTCGGAAACCTCAAAGAACGCGGTGCGCATGGCTTGTGGTCTGGCCGACAAGTTCGGTTCGCAGATCCATCTGGTGCACACGCCGCAACCGGCCACTGTGGCTTTTGCGCTTGGAGCAATGGCGGGATATCACGCGGTGACGACGATGCCGGACCCCGAGGAGGTGCGCATTGCGGGCGAGAAGGTGCTGGAAACGGGCAGGCAGGTTGCCGAGGCCGAAGGGCAGACAATCGCGCAGACCTATATGGATTTGGGCGACCCGGCGGAAGAATTGGTGGCCTGTGCGAAAAAGTGCGGAGCGGATCTGATCGTCACAGGGCGGCGCGGACTGGGAAGTCTGGGTGCTTTGGTTCAGGGGAGCACATCGCTCAGGGTCGGTCATCTGGCGAAATGTGCCTGTTTGTCCGTCGTTTAGCAGGCATTGGTTGAACCTTGGCGCGTTCGTCCCTTAAGTTGGACGGACCGCGCAGGGGGCCAGGCTGATGTCAAAGAACCGTCATTCGATTTTCAAGATGTTCGATGTGCAGTCGGTGTTTTTCATCCCCGTCTGGCGGCGCGTGGCGCTTGTGGCGGCCTGCTGGATTTGGGCGGCGTTTGAGTGGTGGAACGGCGGGCCGGGCTGGGCGATCCTGTTCGCAGCGATCGGGGCCTATTGCGCGCATCAGTTCTTCATCGCGTTTGATCCGCCTGAGGAAGACGATTAAGTTTTGAAGCCAATATCACTCGGGGAGTGTGATGGTGCCGACGATGCGTGACTGACGCAGCGGCATGGCCTTATACATGATTTCGACCGAAGTGGTTGCGATGCCTTCGCCCGATATGCCCTCGAATTTTCCCGTGCCTGTTTTAATGATCCAGTCATTCGCGGCACCCTGTTCTCCGGCTTGCCACTCCATGATGAATGTATCGTCATCTTCGCCGAATATGCAGATGCCTTCGACCGAGCCTGTTCCGTTCTTCATTACGAAACCAGAGCCGAGGCAGCGAACCGGGCCTTCTTCAAGCGGACCCTCGACGACTTCAAAGTAACCGTCGTTGTCTTGGGTGAAGAACACCTTGTCTGCGAGTTGGCGGGTCTCCTGATTGAGGCGGTAAATGT
>JABDQU010000416.1 GCA_013042105.1 Boseongicola sp. | reverse complement strand
TATTCAGGAAATAGAAGCTGAACAGATCGAAGTTTTCCTGATCTTCGCGATACAAAGTCGGTTCAATGGTCTGAGTGGTCTCAATCGTGCACTTTCCATCGGCGCACAGACCGCCCTGAATATTAACTGGCTCCATGATATAGCCGCCAACTTCATATGACTTTTTGCCCTGTTCGTTGATGACCATGCCACCATCGCCCGAAGCCCCATCAAAGTCGATTTTGAAAGTGGCTGCGTTTGCTGCAGCAGTTGCACCCAGCGTGACCAACGCGGTCGCGCAAATTGTACTGATAATTTTCATATCTTTGCCCCCACAAAAATAAATTTATCCGCCCACACGTCGGCGGTTCACACTCAAAAACTCACTATGACACTAGTTTACGTCAGGTAACCCAACGTCTCCAACATTGTCCCCAAATAGCGATCAAAAAACATATTTTTACCGTGACTGTTTCTAGATTATTCAGATGATGAGATGTCAAAAATCGAGGATCTTCGTCCCTTGAACGTCCCGTCGATTGAATCCGGCGCTCGCACTTTGCCCGCCTAAACCCATTCGATTGGCCCCCCCGGCAGACAGCGTCCGCGCCACTAACCCCGCCTCAACACACCTTAACGCCCCCACGACATATCGCGCCCGGCGCAAATCCCACCACAACACGCACCGACGTAATACCGACGTTATACCGACGTCATACCGACGTCCCAAAACCGCGCATATCCCTTGAAACACTGGCGTTAACCAATTGCGCCGTTGCAGCGCCCTTCCAGCACCGAACGTTGCGTAGTTTCTCACAGGGATTTCGCTTGCGCACAGACCGCCCTGTCATTCTAGTAACCTCAGATTTTCTTAAAGCCATTCTGGAGCCCCCCATGAAACTCATCGCCACAGCCCTCGCCTTGACCCTCATTGCCCCAGCGGCCTCCGCCCAGGAATTCGACGTTTCAATCATCGGCTATGGCAAGACCGAACAGTTCTTCGAACCCCTTTCCGGCGACCTCATGGTCACCGACAGCCGCTCGCAATTTGATGAATTCGAGGGCCTCGAAGGCACCCCACTGGACGGCATGTCAGGACGCTGTTTCGGCAGCGCAACCATCCTTCGCGGCGTTATACGTGGCCACGGAAACTGCGTATTCACTGACCCGGAAGGCGACAAAGTCCTGCAAGCCTGGAGCGTCGATGAAGTGGCTCAGGGCGGTAGCGCGGGCACATGGCATTTCGTTGGCGGCACCGGCAAACACGAAGGCGTCACCGGTCGCGGCCACTTCATGCGCTTGACAAACAACACCGCAGGCACCACCGAAACCCGCATCTACGGGACCGCCCGCTGGCCCGAATAACGAGGGCAAACACCTTACTTTACAGTATCAAACGCCCGCGTCTTCAACCCCTTCTGGATCTCGTAGATCGAGATTGGCACGTCCGGTTGCGGCTGGGGAATACGGATAGGGATGTCCTTCAAGCGGGGCGTCAGCGTCGGCGTTCCACACAACATGCGACTGTCGTAATCCTCGATCCCGTCCCATTTCGTCATCGACCCCATGATCGGAAAAGCATCCGCCGCCATCATCTCATAGAACAAAATCCGTCGCGAGCGATCCGAGGTATTCAACGCCGATCCATGCGCAATCCGTCCGTGATGGATCGAAATGGAACCAGCCGGTCCCTTAAGCTCAACCGCGTCCGCCGGATCCAAACCGACCTCCTCAGGCACAAACGCCCCGGCGAAAACACCGTCGACATGATGATCAAACACCGGCCCCTTATGGCTCCCGGGATAGACCATCAAAGGACCGTTTTCGCTCTCCATGTCATCGATGATCACACCAATCGCCAGAATATCATCGTTGGTATGCGGATAGAATGCATAGTCCTGATGCCACTCAACCGCAGCCCCGTAACCGGCTGATTTCATATTGAGCTTCGATGTATGAAGTCGAAGGTCAGGTCCGATAAGGTCTCGCGCTGGTGCCAGTATCTCGTCTGAATACATCAGATCGCGCATCATTTCGCTGATCTTGTGAGGCAACTTGATCCGCCGCAGACGCGGCTGCTCGGCCGTGTGCGTATCCTCAAGATCCAACCGGTCATTCGAGACCGTCATCCCCCGCGCCTCTTGTTCAAAGCGCGCAATCTCCGAGCGAATATCTGCCACGATGGCCGGCGACAAATGCCGCTCAAGCATCAGATATCCGTTGTCTTCATAAGATGCGATTTGTGCGTCGCTCAGTACTTCCGGCATGAAAACTCTCCCTTTGGGCAGAGTGCGACTGGATCAAGACACTGTCAAATCCGATAGGGCCTCAAACCAGACGAAAAGAGGCCCCGCCGTTTCCAGCGGGACCTCTCAAATTTCAGGACTTTAGCCTAAGCCCGAAGACTTACAGACCCGTCGTCACGTCGATTGTGTTGCCGTCTTCAAGCGTCACATAAGCCTTCTTAACGTCTTTACGCTTGCCCAGCTGACCGCGGAACCGCTTGACCTTGCCTTTGGTGATGGTCGTGTTCACGGCCTTCACCTTGACACCAAACAGGCCTTCAACAGCCTCTTTGATCTGCGGTTTGTTCGCGTCGATCGCTACTTCGAAGACAACGGCACCGTTCTCGGATGCCATGGTTGTTTTCTCGGTGATGATCGGCTTGCGCACGACATCGTAATGTTCGGTCTTCGCACTCATTTCAGTCGAGCCTCCAACGCTTCGATCCCTGCTTTCGTGATCACCAGAGTGTCACTCTTCAGGATATCATAGACATTCGCGCCCATCGTCGGCAGCACATCGATGGTGTCGATGTT
>JABDQU010000236.1 GCA_013042105.1 Boseongicola sp. | reverse complement strand
GGGCTGGAAGCCGCAGGAATTACGGTTGAAGCGTTTTCGGGAGAGCCGCTTTAGCGAAGGCTAAGCGACGAGCTCCAGAGCGGCACTCTCAAGACGCATGACCAGCGTTTTGATTTCGGATGACTGGATGCCGGTGAACACGGCGAAATCAAGATCGTCTTCAAGCTTGGAAAGCTCTTCAGCGCTCATCGACTTCAACGCATTGATCAGCTTGGACGGATCAAGTGGACCGTGATTGATCTTGTCGAATAGTTCGTTCTGAAAATCATTCTGCATGTCCAACATGACATACTCCACTCTTACTTAGTTACCGTTTACGCTATTAACCTTAACGGAAATATTACGTTTTTTCAATGTTTTGAGCCGTGACTTTTGAAGAATTCCTGGAAACACATTGTTTCCGGCATTTCCGCGCTCAAATAGCGTCATTCAGATAATTGGACGAAATGCGCCCCACTTTTGCCCGGTTCCGCCGCTAGAAAAGTGGGGTAACCAGTTAACGAGTTCAGAGTAAAAAAATGAATATCCGCAATACAATCGCTTGCGCGACTCGCGCCGACATCAAAAGCTATCTCTATTTCGTGGCGTCCACCGGGCTTTATCAGACATACCGGGGATGGGTGTCGATGGGCCGCCCAAATCCGCATGTTAAGGTTTTGGTGCGCAAAGACCCGACAACGCGCGCGGAAATCACGAACCTTTTCGGGTTAAGCCGCCTTACTTAAGGCGCTGAAGTCAAACATGAAAAAGGCCGCCCGGTTCGGGGCGGCCTTTTCAATTTCTGGCGACCAAATCAATCTCAGACGTCGTCTTCGAGAGCCTCGACGGCCTTCTGAAGATCATCCTTGGAGACCTCTTTTTCGGTTGTCTTCACTTGCTCAAACATGTGATCGACAACCTTGTCTTCAAAGAGCGGCGCCTGAATTTGCTGGCGCATCTGCGGGTTTTGCTGAACGAATTCAAAGAACTGACGTTCCTGACCCGGATACTGACGTGCCTGATTCATAACCGCTTGGGTCATTTCGGCGTCGGAAACCTCAACTTCGGCCTTCTGGCCAATCTCGGCAAGCAAAAGACCAAGGCGCACGCGGCGCTCGGCAAGTTTCTTGTGCTCGTCCGTCGGCTCGATCGTGTCGTGATCGTGACCTTGCACGTCGGGGTTTTCCTCGTGCCAGAGCGTGTGCGCAATCTGACCGGCTTCGGCTTCAACCAGTGACGGCGGAAGTTCAAAGCTGACCGCCTTGTCGAGGGCGTCGAGCAGGCCGCGCTTCATGACAGCACGTGATGCACCAGTGTATTCGGCTTCAAGACGCTCGGTCACTTGCGCTTTCAGAGCCTCAAGATCGTCGGCGCCGAATTTCTTGGCCAATTCGTCGTCGATCTCGGCGGCTTTCGGCTCTTTGACGGCCTTCACTGTCACATCGAAAACGGCTGCTTTACCGGAAAGATCTGCATTGCCGTATTCTTCGGGGAAGGTCACTTCGACGGCTTTCTCTTCGCCGGTTTTGACACCGACAAGCTGCTCTTCAAAGCCCGGAATAAACTGACCCGAGCCAAGAACCAGCGGGAAATCTTCCGCCGCGCCGCCTTCAAAGGCTTCGCCGTCAACCTTGCCGAGGAAGTCAATCACGACCTGATCGCCGTCTTTGGCTTTGGCCGTTTTCTTACGGTCTTCAAAATTCTGCGCATTTTCCGCAAGCGACGCGAGTGCCTCATCAATGGCCTCCGCTTCAGCTTTGACGACCAGCTTTTCCAGTTTGATCTTGGTGTAATCGACTTCTGGAATCTCGGGCAGAGCTTCGTAGGTCATCGCGACTTCGACGTCGTCGCCCTCTTTCCACTCTTCGTTGGTCATCTTGACGTCTGGCTGCATCGCGGGGCGATCGCCGGACTCTTCAAAATGCTTGGACATCGCGCCGTCAACGCTTTCCTGCATCGCTTCGCCCAAGACACGGGGACCGAACTGCTTTTTCAAAAGGGCCATCGGGACCTTGCCCTTGCGAAAGCCCTTCATTTCAATGTCGGGTGCGGCTTCGGCCAGCTTTTCGTTCACTTTGCTGTCAAGCTCGGCAGCCGTGATGGTGATGCTGTAGCCGCGCTTCAGCCCTTCATTCTGGGTCTCGGTGACCTGCATATCGTACCTCTATCATAGCCCAACCGGCGACGTCCGGGGAGGCGGAAAATCAGCGGTCCTTCTAGGCAAGAGGGCACAAGGTTGCAAGCCGAAAGGCAGGTCGGCGTATGCAGCGGTTTTACGTTGGTTTCGACCCAACGAGCAAAGCCCGCCCGGGCACTGGACGGGCTTTGCCGTTGGACGGCACAATCCGGGAACCTTGGGTGCGTGTGACGGCCCCGGAAATGCGCCTGATGAAGGGACACTAACGGCAGATTTGGGGGCGTTGCGCGCACGGCCAAACCTCCGCGCGGTGGTTTCACGGGTTTTCGCGGCTTTGGACAGTTGAGAGGTCTTTTGCGGTAGATTGGCTGGGAAGCGTTTGGCAGGGACAGGCTGAGGAGCGTTGCGAATGAAATAACAGGTGAGTGTGAAAGAGGTGTTAATGGGGGCGGAACGGCGGAAGTATCCGCGCTCTTATCGTTTCCGCGAAACGACTGCCGCTTTCGTTGCTTTTCGTTGAAAAGCGACGGTGGTGCGGGTGAAGGGACTCGAACCCCCACGCCTCGCGGCGCCAGAACCTAAATCTGGTGCGTCTACCAGTTCCGCCACACCCGCACTGCGGCGCTCTCTAGCAAAGCAAACCGGCGCTGGCGAGAGGGAAAATCGCCCTGCCCCCCTCGCACTCGGCGACAGATGTTCCTATAAGGCGGCGACGTTATCTGGAGCCTGCCCATGTCTGCCGACCTTTCCCCCATCGACATCGCCAAATTCGCCGCCGCCAAGCGCGCCAGCGGTTTTGTGGAAGACGGAATGCGGGTTGGCCTTGGGACCGGATCAACCGCCGCGTGGCTGGTAAAATGTCTTGGCGAGCGCATCGAGAACGAGGGGCTGAGTATCACTGCGGTTGCGACCTCAAGCCAGACGGCAAAACAGGCGAAAGAGGTCGGCATCAAAGTGTCGTCGTTGAACGAAGTGAAGTGGCTGGATCTCACGATCGACGGTGCGGACGAATATGACGACGAACTGAACCTGATCAAAGGCGGCGGCGGCGCGTTATTGCAGGAGAAAATCGTCGCGACAGCCTCGGATCGCATGATTGTGATCGCGGATTCCACAAAAAAGGTCGCGA
>JABDQU010000410.1 GCA_013042105.1 Boseongicola sp. | reverse complement strand
ACGTAGCTGACGCGGCTCATCAGGTCTTCGCCGAAGCGGATTTGTGGGTTCATGATGCCAGCCGAGGTCAGAACCTCGCCGTTTCTGAGGTCACAAAGGTGAGCCGCGATCGTGGTGGAGCCGAGGTCGATGGCGAGGCCGTAGAGGCGGCCGTCAAAATAGCCGGGCCAGATGTCGATGATGCGGTGGGTCGCGTCGGCGTGGTCCTTGTGGAGCGCGACGGTGGCGGTCCAATTGCCTTTGCGCAGTGTCGGTTGAAGTTTGCGCAAAACGGGGAGGGGGGCGTCGATGCTGTCGACATCCCAATCGCGTTTCAGGGCTTCGGCGAGGCGCTGGAGGTCGCCGGAGGGTTCGTGCATGTCGGGTTCGCGAACCTCAACGTAGTAGAGGCGCGTGGCCGGGTCCATGGTGATGTCGCGGGTGGCGGCGGCTTTGCGCACGACTTGTTTGTGGACCTGACTTTCGGGGGGGACATCGACGACGAGATCGCCTTGGATCGTTGCCTGACAGCCAAGGCGGCGGCCGTCTTTGAGGCCGCGCTTGGACTTGTAGCGTTCCTCAACGGCGTTCCATTCGGAGACAGCGTCTTGTGCAACTTCGACCCCGTGTTTGGAGAAGCTGCCGAAGCCGGGTGAGACCTGGCATTTGGAGCAAATACCACGACCGCCGCAGACCGAGTCGAGATCAACGCCAAGTTGGCGGGCCGCCGTCAGAATGGGGGTTCCAACCTCGAAATGCCCGCGCTTGCCGGAGGGCGTGAAGATTACCAAAGCTTTGTCTGTCATGGGTTTTTCGCCTGTTCGTTCGCTCGGATCATAGCGGCGATCACGTGCTTGGAAAGGTCGGTTCCGCCAGAAAACGTCCCTGAAACGTCATGCTGGCTACTGAATGTCGCCTTATTCTTGGGGCAGGGTGGGATTTGTAACGAGTTAGGGAAAGGAATTCCCATGGACCCTTTTGGTCTTGTGAGTATTGGTGCGATTTATGTGGCTCTTCAGGTCTTTTCGATTATGCGTCTGGAGGGGATGTGGCTGCGGGCTGCGATCATGACAGTGCCGGTTCTTTGCGCGCTTCTGGTGATCTCGGTATCGCTTGGTTTGTTCGGAATTCCGGGGGCAGAGCTTGGCGCATTTGCGGCGGTTCCTCTGGGCATTTTCTATTTGGGGATTTTACTGCCAGCGGCGCAGGTTGCCCGGTTTTTCCGTCCTTCGACGAATTAGCGGAGCGCGATCACGCCTTCTCCGAAGAGCCAGACCAAGAGTGGCACCGGCAAAACCGCGAGCAGGATTGTTAAATACGCCGCCCATGGGCGAAACAGGCGGCTGAATCCTGCGATGAAGGCGATGCCTCCACCGCCACCTACAACGGCGTTTCCCGGCATACTGAACATCACGGCGAAGATCAGGTAGCGACCCTTGCGCACATAGGGCGCGATTGCTTTGGGCAGGCGGTTCGTCAAATGGTCGAGGCGCTGCTCATGGGTCATGGGCTCAAGGCGTTCGATCAATGCACATGCGCGTTTCAGCCTCAGATCTGCCATTGTGGCATGCAGCCAGCGGTAAGGGACGATGTGCCCAACGGTAAAGGCGAGCGACAAGCCAAGCACGGTGGCGACATAAACAACCGGTGCAATGTCGGCACCTTTCATCAAGAGGAGGGATAGTCCGATCTCGATTCCGGGGACGAACGGCACGGCAAGAAGCAAGACATAGACGAGGAGCAGGCCGGCTAAAACGCCGAACATAAGACTGTCTGAGCCGATGACTTGCGCGCGCGCCTGCGCCCAGTCAAGAAGGCTCAGGGTAGCGAAGACAAGTGTTGCGACAACCGCGAGTTTGACCGCAAACCGGGCCAGCCCGATGTGCCATGGGGGGAAGTCGTCGTATTCGCTCATCTGTTTTTGGATACCGCCAACGCATTCACTTTGAGACCACAAACGCGTGTTTGTAGAGGAGCTCGGGGTGCCCTTGGAGAAACGCTAGCATGTGTCGGGCGGACGGAATAGTGCGCGCGCCGGAATGGCCATGATTTGGTGGTGTTAGCCGCGACGGCGGCGTCGACCTTCGCGACCGCCGCGTGCGCCTCCGCCGCCAGGGGCTGCGACGGGTTTGTTCATGCGGATCCAGTTCCCGCCAGACGGGTCGTGGTCGAGCAGGAAATCGGCGGCGCGGATCGACAGGATTTCATCCGATGCGACGCCGGATGTCTTGCCCAAGCCGAGGAGGGGGCCGAGTTTGGAGATATCGGCGTCTTCGGGGACTGTGATCCCGAGGTCGGCGAGGCGGGCGATGCGCTCGCGGACAAGGTCTTCGTTGGTGGCAAGGCCGACGAGGGCTCCGACGGCCGCCATGTCGACGTCATCTGGGGCTGTGATGCCGAAGGCTTTGAGGGCATCGAGGCGTTCGGTGATGGTTTTCTTTGTTGGCGGCATGGCGACGGGGTTCATGATCGCCGAGGTCATACCGGCGGCAGAGGCCATGGCGAGGAAGGCATTGTTGATACCGTGGCGGTTGGGCAGACCGAAGGAGATGTTGGAAGCACCGCAGGTGGTGTTGACGCCAAGTTCTTCGCGCAAGCGACGGACAAGCGAGAAGACCTGCAAGCCCGCCGTTCCCATCGCGCCGATGGGCATGACGAGCGGGTCCACGACGATGTCATGCGCCGGGATGCCGAAGTCGGCGGCGCGTTCGACGATCTTTTTGGCGACCTCAAAGCGGACGTCCGGGTCTTCGGAGATGCCCGTGTCGTCGTTCGAGATCGCAACGACGGGGACGTTGTATTTCTTGACCAGTGGCAGCACCAGTTCGAGGCGATCTTCTTCGCCGGTGACCGAGTTCAAAAGCGGGCGACCGTTCGCTGCTTCCAGTCCGGCTTCGAGGGCGGCGGGGACTGAACTGTCGATGCAGAGGGGGACGTCAACGAGGCCTTGGACCAGTTCGACGACGGAGGTCATCAGCGGTGGCTCGGTCTCATTGGGATTGGGGTTCGAGTTGTAGACGACGCCTGCGTTGATATCGAGCACCTGCGCGCCGCAAGCGACCTGCTGAATGGCGTCTTTCTCGACCGTGGAGAAATTGCCTGCTTCCAGTTCGGCGGCCAGAATTTTGCGGCCCGTGGGGTTGATGCGTTCGCCGATCACGCAGAAGGGTTCGTCAAATCCGATGACAACGGTTTTGGAGGCGGACTCGAGGACGGTGCGTGTCATAGCTTGGGCTTTCTGGAGTAATATCAGGCTGTTGCAGCGGCGGGCTGGGCGGAGGCTCCGCCACGAGATGCGGCCCAGGCGGCATTTGTTTTGATGCCGCCGAGTGGGAAGAAGTGGACTTTTTCGATCGCAAAGCCCGGGTTGGCAGCCTTGTGGGCTGCCAGTGCGTTGACGACGTCGTCGGGCTCGTACGGCATGACCAATTTGGTCACGTCCATTGCGCGTTTTTGCAGCACTTTGAGAGATGGGCCGACGCCGCAGGCGATGGCGAATTTGATCAGTGTTTGCAGTTTCGCAGGGCCAGCGATGCCGATGTGGATCGGCAGGTCGATGCCCGAAGCCTGCACGTCATTGGCCCAAGTGATGATCGGTCCTGCGTCAAAGGCAAACTGGGTGACAATCGCCATGTCAGCGTCGGTGCGGGCGTTGAAATCGTTTTTCCATTTCAGCGCGCTTTCGACATTGGCAAACCCGCCTTTTGGGTCGATGTCGCGGTTGCCTTCGGGGTGGCCTGCGACGTGGAGGCGCTTGAAGCCGGCTTTGTCGAAGAGGCCTGTTTCGAGAAGCTGCATTGAGCTGTCGAATTTGCCATGGGGGTCAGCGACACCGCCTGCAAGCATCAGGGCTTCCGTGACGTTGGCTTCACCTTGATAGCGTGCAATCCAGTCACCGAGAACGGTCTCATCTTTGATGATGCGGGCCGGGAAGTGGGGCATGACGCGGTAGCCGTCGTTTGCAAGACGTTTGGCTGTGGACACCATGTC
>JABDQU010000400.1 GCA_013042105.1 Boseongicola sp. | reverse complement strand
TGTATGTTCCGACCAAACTCTGGGAATCCAATGGTTTTGCCGAAGGCGACTGGGCGCGTGTGACCTCTCCGCACGGCGAGATCACTGTGCCGGTGATGCACATGGCGGCGCTGAACGAGAATACGATCTGGACGTGGAACGCCATCGGCAAGCGCAAAGGCGCCTGGGCATTGGTCGAGGACTCGCCCGAAACCACAAAGGGCTTCCTGTTGAACCATATCATCCACGAGCTGCTGCCGTCGAAAGGCGATGGGTTGCGCTGGTCAAACTCGGACCCGATCACGGGACAAGCCGCATGGTTCGACCTACGCGTGAAAATCGAGAAGGTTTCCGCACCCAAAGAAGCCATGCCAGCCCATCCGGCACAGAAATCCCCGGTGCCGAAGGCACCAGATAACGTCAAACAGAAAGTGGGCTCATGACTTCACTTCCCACGCATACCGAAAAGTCGCTGGGTCTGGTCATCGACCTTGATACCTGCGTTGGGTGCCACGCCTGCGTGACCGCCTGTAAAGGTTGGAACACGGAAAACTACGGCGCACCACTTGCCGACGTTGACGCCTATGGCGCCGAACCTGTTGGTAGCTTCCTGAACCGGATCCACTCTTACGAGGTCCAGCCAGACACCGGCGGCCCCGCCCAATTGTTCCATTTCCCGAAAAGCTGTCTTCACTGCGCTGACGCACCCTGCGTGACGGTCTGTCCGACCGGCGCAAGCTATAAGCGGGTCGAGGATGGCATCGTTCTGGTCAACGAAAGCGACTGTATCGGTTGCGGACTATGCGCCTGGGCCTGCCCCTACGGCGCGCGGGAAATGGATCCGTCTGAAAAGGTCATGAAGAAATGCACGCTCTGCGTGGATCGCATCTACAACGAAAACCTGCCCGAAGAAGACCGCCAGCCCGCATGTGTCCGCACCTGCCCCGCAGGCGCTCGACACTTCGGAGATCTGTCGGACCCTGAAAGCGATGTGTCGAAACTTGTTGCCGAGCGTGGTGGCTTTGACCTGATGCCCGAACAAGGTACGGCGCCGGTAAACAAATATCTGCCGCCTCGCCCAAAAGACGAGGTGCCCGAATTTGACGTCCTCGCCCCCTATCTCGAACCAGTCGCGGAGGAGCCACAAGGCTTCCTTGGCTGGCTCGACAAAACGCTTGAAAGGATCGGCTAATGCATCCGGCCCCGTCGATCATCATGTTCTCGACCCTGTCCGGACTGGGTTTCGGTCTCTTGACCATGCTTGGACTTGGATTTCCTGAAGTCAGCGGCTGGGTGGCTTTCATCTTTTTCGCGATTGGCTTTGCGCTTGCAGGCGGTGGCTTGATCTCTGCGACATTCCACCTGGGTCACCCCGAACGTGCGCTGAAGTCTTTCACGCAATGGCGCTCAAGCTGGTTGTCCCGCGAGGCTTGGGCTGCGGCTGCGGCAATGGCCGTGATGGGCCTCTATGCAGCCCTGATCATTTTCACAGATACCCGCATCGCAATTCTCGGCTGGATCGGTGCCGCGTTGTCACTCCTGACGGTGTTCACGACGTCAATGATTTACACACAACTGAAGACGGTGCCTCGGTGGAATCACTGGTCCCCACCGGTGCTTTTCATGGCCTATGCAATCGTCGGCGGCCTTCTGATGGCCGGGCAGGTCACTGTCGCGGTTCCACTTTTGGTGGCTTTGGGTGTTCTGCAGGTCGTCGCCTGGGTCGATCAGGATCGCAAAGAAAATGCCTCGGATACAACACTGGCTACAGCGACCGGGCTTGGGACTATAGGCACGGTCAAGGCTTTCGAGTCACCGCATACTGGCGGTAACTATCTCACGCACGAGATGGCTTTCCGCGTCGCGCGCAAACACGCACAAACGCTTAAAATCATTTCAGTAATTCTTGCTGTGGTGGTTCCGGTGATCCTATTGCTTTTACCCTTTCATCACTTGCTTGCGCTGCTGGCAGTGGTCTCTCATTTCGCCGGCGTCGCGGCGCAGCGTTGGCTGTTTTTTGCGGAGGCAAAACACGTCGTCAGCCTTTACTACGGGCGCTAACTGCATACCGGCTATTCAGGGGGGTGACGTTGTGTCAGTTGCTGTTTTTTCTGCAACTGCATAATGTCCGACGAAATCGGCCGCTTTGGTATACAGTGGTCGACCATGAACATGAGAGGAGACACACACATGACCAACGTCGTTATCGCCAGCGCCGGACGGACTGCCGTCGGGAGCTTCAGTGGCAGTTTTGCCAACACGCCAGCACATGATCTGGGCGCCGCCGTCATCGAAGCGCTGGTTGAACGCGCAGGTATCGACAAGTCAGAGGTCTCCGAGACTATTCTGGGCCAGGTGCTGACAGCGGCGCAGGGCCAAAACCCGGCACGTCAGGCGCACATCAATGCAGGCCTTCCAAAAGAAGCTTCAGCATGGTCGATCAATCAGGTTTGTGGCTCGGGCTTGCGGACGGTCGCGCTCGGCGCACAGCACATCATGCTGGGTGACGCAGACATCGTCGTAGCCGGTGGTCAGGAAAATATGTCAATGAGCCCCCACGCTCAGGCGATCCGCGCGGGTCAGAAAATGGGCGATCTCAAGTTCATCGATACGATGATCAAAGACGGCCTTTGGGATGCTTTCAATGGCTACCACATGGGTCAAACTGCCGAGAACGTGGCGGACCAGTGGCAGATCACACGCGAAATGCAGGATGAGTTTGCCGTTGGTAGCCAGAACAAAGCCGAAGCTGCTCAGAAAGCCGGCCGTTTTGATGACGAAGTGATCGCCTACACGATCAAGACCCGTAAGGGCGATATCGTTGTCGATAAGGACGAATATATTCGTCACGGCGCTTCTATTGAGAACATGCAGAAGCTTCGTCCGGCTTTCACAAAAGAAGGCTCGGTAACCGCGGCGAATGCCTCTGGTATCAATGATGGCGCCGCCGGCGTTCTCTTGATGAGCGCGGACAATGCCGAAAAACGCGGCATCCAGCCACTTGCCCGTATCGCCTCTTATGCGACCGCCGGTCTTGATCCGTCGATCATGGGCGTCGGCCCAATCTACGCCTCGCGCAAAGCCCTCGACAAAGCGGGTTGGAGCGTTGGCGATCTTGATCTGGTCGAAGCAAACGAAGCTTTTGCAGCGCAGGCCTGTGCAGTGAACAAGGACATGGGTTGGGACCCTGAGATTGTAAACGTCAACGGCGGTGCGATTGCCATTGGACACCCAATCGGCGCGTCCGGTGCCCGCGTTTTGAACACGCTCTTGTTCGAAATGCAGCGTCGCGATGCCAAAAAAGGTCTCGCAACACTCTGCATCGGCGGCGGTATGGGCGTGGCTCTCTGCGTCGAGCGCGACTGATTCACACCAAGGCGGCGTCACACGGCGCCGCCTAATTCACACACAGAATTTCGGACCAATGACGCGTCCGGACAACTTACTGGAGGAACGTCATGGGACGTGTAGCACTTGTAACAGGCGGTACCCGCGGTATCGGCGAAGCCATTTCGAAAGCACTGGCAGCCGAGGGGTATTCAGTCGCCGCTACTTACGCCGGCAACGACGAGAAGGCGGCCGCCTTCACCGAGGCCACAGGTATCAAGACATACAAATGGGACGTTGCTGACTATGACGCGTCTGCCGCTGGCATCGCACAGGTCGAAGAAGATCTTGGTCCGGTTGATGTTGTCGTCGCAAACGCTGGCATCACATGGGACGGTTTTTTCCACAAGATGACGCCAGAGCAGTGGAACAAGGTTATCGCGACGAACCTCACCGGTGTGTTCAACACCGTGCGTCCGGTTTGGCCCGGCATGCGCGAGCGCAAGTTTGGCCGCGTGATCGTCATTTCTTCGATCAACGGTCAGAAAGGTCAGGCTGGTCAGGTCAACTATGCGGCGACTAAGGCCGGTGATCTGGGTATTGTGAAGTCTCTGGCCCAAGAAGGCGCACGCGCTGGCATCACAGCGAACGCAGTCTGCCCGGGCTACATTGGAACCGAGATGGTTCGCGCAATTCCTGAGGAAGTGCTGAATTCGAAAATCATCCCGCAAATCCCGGCTGGCCGACTGGGTGAGCCCGAGGAGATTGCGCGTTGCGTGACATTCCTTGCGTCCGAGGATGCAGGATTTATCAACGGTTCAACGATTTCTGCGAATGGCGCTCAGTTTTTCGTCTGACACCAATCAGTTTTGACAGTCAAAAAGGGCCGCTCCAAAGGAGCGGCCCTTTTTTCATCCGGGAAGGCTTGCAACAATCAGCGGATGGTAAAGATGCGGCCAACGATATTGGCGAAGGCTGTAGCCCGTTCCTGGTGAGCTTTGCGGATGGCTTCACGAACGCGGGCGTCTCTGGTTGTCTCAATCATTTGTTAACTCCTGGTATCAGTGTTCCTTGTCTGAAATCTATATGTCATTCGCAAACACTTCCTACAAACGAGACTTGTGAGAGCCTCAGTTAAGTTATACTTGTGTCAAATGAATGATCGTCTTCCTCCACTGACGGCTCTGCGCGCTTTTGATGCCGCTGCCCGTCATATGTCCTTTGCAAAAGCAGCGGATGAACTGAACGTCACGCCCGCTGCGCTTTCGTTTCAGATCAAGTCACTTGAAGACCATTTGGGAGCACCTGTTTTTCGTCGCTTGAACCGGGCAATTGAACTGACAGAAGCCGGACAGGCCTTGGTGCCCGGAACGCGAGACGGCTTTGCGGCTCTGACGGGCGCATGGCGCGGTGCTCAACGCGTCACTGACACGTCCACAATTACGGTCACCGCAGGTCCGGCCTTTACGGCGAAGTGGCTGGCGCCTCGTATGTTTGAGTTTGCTCAAGCACACCCCGAGATCGAACTGCGCTTTACGGCCACTCTGCGCCTGCTGGATTTCGCGCGCGACGATGTCGACGTCGCGATACGCTTTGGCATGCCCCATGACGAAGACGCCTTTGCGCGCAGCATCATCAATGAATGGGTAACCCCGATGATGTCACCTGAGCTTGCCGAAACGATCCGCAAACCTGAAGATCTGGCAAACGCAACACTTCTGCATCAGGATGATGTGACGTTTCTCAAACCGAGCATTCAATGGCCGGCCTGGTTTGCTGCTGCGGGATTAGGAACGCCGCCCACTGGCGGGTTGCGGTTTAGCCAAGCTGATCATGCGCTCGATTCAGCACTGACCGGAACGGGTGTTGTCTTGGGGCGTGTTTCGCTTGCCGCGCGGGATTTGGCAGAGGGACGATTGGTCATGCCATTCGACTTATCACTGACAACCGAAGCGCATTATCGACTGATCTGCGCCAACGGCTCGGAAAAACGACCGCACATCAAAACGTTTTTGGACTGGATCGAAAGCCAGACGAGTGAGATTCTTGCGCTCGACAAAGGCCGCCGCTTCGTCGCGGCGGCATCTGTCGAGGATGCGTCAAGCGTTCGCTGACTCGCTAAGCCGCTCGATTTCTTCTTTGATTTTCAGCTTTTGTCGTTTGAGCGCTGTAATCTGGATATCGTCAAAAGCCGGGCTGCGCTGTGCCTGTTCGACTTCTTGGGAGAGTGTTTCATGCTTGTTCCGGAGTTCCTTCAGGTGTGAACTCAAGCTCATAGTCGTCCTCCTCTTTTTCTACTTTAAGAAGTGCATCACGTTTCTTGATTCGTGTCACGCGTTGCACGTCTAAAATGTGAGACTTTCGATAGCCCCAGATTCTTACCTATGTATTAATCTCGCTTCTGAAAGGCCCAGTCCGTCGCGTAGGATCTTTTTCGCCTGCAAGGAATAGGTGTCCCTGTCACCATCGTGATGGCTTCCTTCGTGTAGAATAAACGGCGCTTCAAGCACCAATGAAGCGCGCCCACCCTTCTTCGCCGTGATGATCGTGTTCTGAGCCTTACGACCTTCGCGTGCTGACAAAGGCAGGATACGTATGCTCCCAAGTCGCTTGTCCATTACGGAAAGAACGTCCTGCAATCGCTCTGTGCGCTGTATCACGGTCAACTGCCCGCCAGGCGCAAGACGCCGTGAAGCAACATCTATCCAGATCGTAAGAGGCGTGTCTTCGCCGCGACCGCCTTCTCTTGAATTGTCCGTCGCACTCGTCCCGCGCGATCGGTCAAAATAGGGTGGGTTTGCAATGACGTGATCAAAGGAACGCGTATTCAGTTCCTTGGTGGCCGCCAGATCTGCCGTAATGATACTGGCATCGAAATCGCCTGCCTTCGCATTCAGTCGGGCCAACTCGGCCAGTGCTGGATTTCTCTCCACGCCGACAACACTCAAACCCTTCACACGGTGCATCAGGCAAAACATGGCCACCCCGACACCACAACCAAGCTCGAGAACGCTTTGTCCCGCAGTTGCTTGCGTCGCAGACGCCAGCAGGACAGGATCCGCGCCCGCGCGATAGCCTTTTGCAGGTTGGAGAATTCTGAGCGCGCCCCCGAGAAACTTGTCTTCGGTCGCCTCAGTCATATCCCAGAGGGATTTCATTGTCGCGCAGAACGGCGCTTGCGCGGAAGTGGTCCTTGGTGCGCACCATCAACCGGCGCGGCAATATACCGATGCTTCCCTCTAGCACGCTCGTGTGGACGTCGAACTCGAAGCAGTCTATATCCTCGCCCTTGAGCAGAGCCTGTGCAAAGGCGATCAAAGTCGGGTCGTTGGTGCGCAATAACTCTTTCATGGATTGGACATAAGGGCAGACCGCTAGGTTTGTCGAGTAACCTGACGAGCCTGTGATGAGCCTGGACACCGACCCTTCCGTGAAACCACACGAACGCCTCGCCGCTTTTCTGGAAAGCGACATGATTGGCGTGAACACCCTGATCCGCGAACGCATGGCATCCAAACACGCGCCTCGCATCCCGGAAGTGACCGCGCATCTTGTCGAAGCGGGCGGCAAACGGCTCCGCCCTATGCTCACTTTGGCTTCGGCGCGGATGCTTGGCTATGAGGGCGACAATCACCTGCGGCTGGCGGCGACGGTAGAGTTTATTCACACCGCAACTTTGCTGCATGACGATGTGGTCGACGAAAGCGCGCAGCGGCGTGGTCGGCCCACGGCGAACCTTTTGTGGGATAACAAGTCATCAATTCTGGTGGGTGATTATTTGTTCGCGCGCTCGTTCCAGTTGATGACGGACACAGGGTCGCTTGACGTGCTTAAGATCCTATCCAACGCGGCGGCAACGATTGCAGAGGGCGAAGTTCTTCAACTGACGGCTGCGGCCAACCTTTCAACGACGGAAGACATTTACCTCCAGGTCGTGCGAGGAAAAACTGCCGCTCTGTTCGCTGCTGCCTGCGAAGTCGGAGGTGTGATCTCTGACGCGCCCGATACGCAGGTTAAGGCGTTGAACACGTACGGCGATGCGTTGGGAATTGCTTTCCAGATCGCCGATGACCTTCTTGACTATGGCGGCGACACGGGGGCCACAGGCAAGAATATCGGCGACGACTTTCGCGAACGTAAACTGACGCTTCCTGTAATCAAAGCGATTGCAAAAGCCGACGACACAGAACGCGAGTTCTGGAAGCGCACCATCGAAAAAGGCGACCAACAGGAAGGCGACCTCGAACAGGCTTTGGCCATGATTGCGCAACACGACACAATGGCCGCCACCCGCCAGGATGCTCTATTCTGGACGGCAAAGGCCAAAAAGGCCCTCGCTGCACTGCCAGAGCACCCCGTTCGTGCCATGCTCAGCGACCTTGCTGACTATGTTGTCGCTCGAATTCGGTGAAGGCTTCGCGGAAGTTTCTTAGGACTGCTCGGCCATCGGGAAATCGACGTGAATTCGATTGCCGTCGGGGTCACGAAGAAAAACCAAAACGATTTCCAGTGCATCGAAGGGGAATAGCTTATAGGCAATCCCGTTCGCCGTCAGATTGGCGGTGAACTCGGCCATGCCTTCAGCACGAAAAGCGATATGCTCCATGCGTAAGCTTTCGTCTTCCGAATACAGCATGGGTTCTGGATCAGCCTCAATCAAATGCAAAACGCAAATGTCGCCAAGATATAGCCAGGCGCCGGGGACAGGGAACTCGGGCCGAGGCCCCGACCGAAACCCCAGATTGTCTTCATACCATTGCACCAGGTCCGCGAGATGGCTTGTTCGTATGTTCACATGATCGAAAGCAAGCAGCGGCATGACCTAGCACTCCCAAAAAAATTATCGACGTGTTCACCTGAGTGACCATATCAGCAATCAGACACTTGGTTATTCAAAAAAAGACCCCGCTCAACGAAGAACGGGGCCAAGGTCGATGCTGTGGGCGGCCACAGGCACCGGCGGTATTCCAAATGGGTCAGTTCATTTCGGATCGGATCTGCTGGCGCAGAACATCAATCGAAATCATTTTACCTTCCTTGCGGAAATTCCAGTACGTCCATCCGTTGCAACTTGGCGCGCCTTCCAGAGCGGCACCGACCTGATGGATCGAACCTTTGATGTCGTCGGCAATCAGCGTGCCGTCAGCCCGCACTTTGGCGGCATGGCCGCGCGGAGATGTCAGCACCTCGCCTGGCCGTAACATGCCACGCTCAACGAGTTGTCCAAACGGCACGCGGGGCTCGGCGCGTTTCGAAGCCGTAACTTCAAGAGCGCCCTTATCGAATTTGCGAATTTTCGAGATCCGCTTTTCAGCCACTTCGCGATAGGCCGCTTCGCGTTCAATCCCAATGAACTCGCGACCAAGCATTTTCGCCACAGCACCCGTTGTTCCGGTTCCAAAGAACGGATCCAGCACCACATCGCCAGGGTTGGTCGTGCCGAGCAGAACACGATGCAACAAGCTTTCAGGTTTCTGTGTAGGGTGGGCTTTGTCGCCATTGGCGTCCTTCAGCCGTTCGTGGCCGGTGCAAATGGGCAGAACCCAATCGGACCGCATCTGAACACCTTCATTCAGCGCCTTTAGAGCTTCGTAGTTGAAGGTGTATTTCGCGCCTTCACCCTTCGACGCCCAAATCAGCGTTTCATGCGCATTGGTCAGACGTTTGCCGCGAAAGTTCGGCATTGGATTCGACTTGCGCCAAACCACGTCGTTCAGGATCCAAAACCCCTGGTTTTGAAGCTCAGCACCAAGACGGAAAACATTGTGGTATGACCCGATGACCCAGATAGCCCCATTCGGCTTCAGAATTCGGCGGGCAGCGGCCAGCCAGTCGCGGGTAAAACGGTCATAGTGCGAGAAACTTCCGAACTGATCCCAAGCGTCGTCAACCGCGTCTACCTTGGAGTTGTCCGGGCGGTGAAGCTCGCCCTTGAGCTGCAAGTTGTAAGGAGGATCTGCGAAAATCAGGTCGACCGAATTCTCCGGCAGGCTCTGCATCATCTCAATGCAGTCGCCATCCATAATGGTATTCAACGGCAGCGCAGCCACCGGCTTTTTCGTCTTTGTCGTCATCTCTGCCTCTGTCCCGCACCCTGTCCCGGGGCGCTGTGTTGTTGGCATTAAGATGATTCAAAGGTGATTCGCCGTCAATTTCTTTTTTGAATCAATAGGTTAAGAAATTGTCTTGTCACAACATATTGTGGACGGTCTTGAACGAACGTCTATGGTGTGGGGTGATGCCAAGATTTTGGATCGCCTCGCGATGCGTTCTTGTCGGATATCCGGCGTTTTTTTCCCAGCCATATCCGGGATGCTGTTGCGCCAAATCCTCCATGATGCGATCGCGCATCACTTTGGCAACGATGGATGCAGCGGCAATCGACAGGCTTCGACCGTCCCCCTTGATCAACGGTGTCGCCGGGCAGGGCATGTCACGGGGAAGAAGATTGCCGTCAATCAGAGCATGGCAGGGCATCCGGGGCAGACCAGCAATGGCGCGTACCATGGCCAGATGCGAGGCTCGCAAAATGTTCATCTCGTCGATCTCTTCGACCGATGCATGCGCAATGGACACTGTTGCGGAC
>JABDQU010000389.1 GCA_013042105.1 Boseongicola sp. | reverse complement strand
CCAGTCCCGCGCGGAGTTTATATCTCCGCCTCACCCAAGGATGCGGGCGTAGCTCAGGGGTAGAGCATAACCTTGCCAAGGTTAGGGTCGTGAGTTCGAATCTCATCGCCCGCTCCAATAAACAGCCTTCCGGCTGTCGGGTAACTCAAAACAAAGATCGCACACCTCGCAGGCCAACTGGCTTGCGCGGTCTTTGCCTTTGGTGCCTATCCCCACTTCGCACACCGGGACGCCTTCTTGCATAGCGTTGCGTCACCCTGTCCCCTAGACTGTCAAAAACGGAAAGGGAAAGGCGTGACCCCGCACATCACTCAAGACGACATCGACACCTACCAGCGCGATGGTGTGACCCTCATCAAAGGCCTCTTCGCTGACCACGTCGACACGCTCCGCCGTGGGATCGAGCGCAACATGGCGGACCCCGGCCCCTACGGCGCTGAAAACACGAAGGCCGGCGAAAACGGCCGCTTCTTCGACGACTACTGCAACTGGACCCGTATTCCCGAATTCGAAGAGGCCATCCGCACAGCCCCCGTCGCCGAGGTTGCCGCCGACCTCATGGGGTCAACCCGCGTGCAGATGTTCCATGACCACATCCTCGTCAAAGAACCCGGCACCGCCAAAGCCACCCCCTGGCATCAGGATGCGCCTTATTACTTCGTCGAAGGGCGCCAGACCGTCAGTTTCTGGTCCCCTCTTGATCCGGTCAAAGACAACAGTCTGCGCTGTGTCGCGGGCAGCCACCTGTGGGAAAAGCCCGTGCTGCCAACCCGGTGGCTTGCCGAAACCAACTTCTATCCCGACAGCGACACCTATATGCCCGTGCCTGACCCAGACGCCGAAGGCATGGATATCCGCGAATGGGCGATGGAACCGGGCGATGCTGTCGCGTTCAACTTCAGCATTCTTCACGGAGCGCGCGGCAACACCACGAACAACCGCCGCCGCGCTTTTTCACTGCGCCTCGTGGGCGACGACGCCCGCTACATCGAACGCCCCGGCCCAACATCCCCGCCGTTTCCCGGTCACAACATGCAACCCGGCGATAGGTTACGCGAAGACTGGTTCCCCACACTCCTTCAGCGCTAGGCCTGCGCCGCGCGCGCCACCGGAATGACAGAACGCTCAATCAGCTCAACCAAATCCCCAAAATACCCGCCACTGCGCGCCGGGCGCGTGGGATCGGACGTAATCGCCAAGGTCACCGCAAGATCAGGGATGATGCAAATGACCTGCCCGCCATACCCGCGTGCAAGCGCATAATCGGTGCCACCGCTTTGTCCAAGGAACCAGCCGTAACCATAACCAAGCCCCGAAAAAACAGACCGCGTGACCGGTTGAATGGACCGACGCACCCAGCCCTCGCTCAGCACCTGCGCGTCGCCCGCGCGCCCACCGTTTAGATACATCTCACCAAAACGCACCATCGCAGACGGCGTCAGTGCCATCTCGTTTCCGCCGAGATAACGACCCTGTGGATCGCGCGTCCATGCCGGAATATCGATCCCCAAAGGACGGCCAAGCCGCGCGCGTGCCAGTGACAACAAACTCTCGCCCGAAACCTCCGACAAGATCGCCCCGAGGACATGATAAGACCCCGTTGAATAGAGCATCCCCGATCCGGGCCGTGCGACCATGGGCCGTGTCAGGGCATTGGCGACCCAGTTGCTGCTACTGACCCAGCCGCCATAGTTGCCACCGGATGTGCGCTCAAGCCCCGCCTGCATCGTCACAAGGTTCTCAATGGTAATCGTCGCGACCAGCGGGTCTGCGTTTCGTGGAATCAACCCTGCGGCCAAGTCGCCAATCGTCGCGTCCAAAGACGGGATCTCCCCGCGATCAAGAGCCGCCCCCGTCAGCGCGGCAACAATCGTTTTCGAGACCGATTTGATCGGCACTGCGCGGTCAATAGAAGGCCCGCGAAACACCTCGGACAGCACCTCTTTCCCGTCCTGATAGACAACAAGCGAATGGCACTGATCAAACGACCGCGCCATCGTCGCAGTGTCCTGCCAACCCGCAGTCTGACCCAACGCAGGATGCGCCGCGAAGGCGGCCGCCGCCGCCACCAAAGCGCGCCGGGTTAATAGATGTCTGGCAGAACGACTGACCATGGCCGTCATATAAGCCATCCGATCGGATTGACCATTCAAGCAGCCGTGATCCGCTAGGCGGCAAACCTGTCCTTGAAGTACCCAATGCACTGCCGGAAACCTTCTTCAAAGTCGCCGTTGCCCGGATGAAAGACGCTTTCGAAAGAAATCACACCGTCATAGGCGTCCGCCCTCAGTGCCTCTGCAATCTGTCCAAAGAGCGGGCCCAACTGTCCTGTGCCCATCTTGCGCACTTCCAGCGTTGCTCTCGGCGTATCAACCTGAACATCCTTGATATGAACATGCCCCAGATACCCGCCCTCAAGTTCGCTGTATCCGTCCGGATATGCCACCTCGTGACACCAACAATTGTTTGCCGGATCCCATAAAACCTTCAGCACATCTTTCGCATCCAGATCATCAATCAGCTTTCGCGCTGTGAAATTCGAATTCACCATCGTGCCGTTTCCGGTCTCGACGACCAGCGTAACGCCACAGTCGCGCGCCACCTCGACAGCAGGCGCGATCAGGGCAACCGCCTTGTCCCACGCCCCGTGCGCCACGTTCCATTTCTCGGCCCCGTTACGCCCCCAAAGGATTTGTTCCTTACGAGAAGTCATAATCCGCACCAAAGGCGCCCCCACGACATGCGCCATGTCGATCACGCGTTTCAGGGCATCCATGTGCTGAACATGAAGCGCGTCTCCCGGACGGTTCGCCGAGGTCATGCCCGCAAAAACGTGACGCGAAAGGCACGACACCGGCTTGCCGCGGTCACGCAACAGCCTATCCATCTCTTTCACCTCAGCAGGGGAATGGTCACCGACCTCAGTTTCTCCCACAAACTGCAACTCAGCATATTCCAGATCAAACTCGTCCATGACTGAAATTGCCTTGCGCAAGTCACGACTGATGCCGTCGCAGATAACCCCCAGCTTCATTCGCGACCCTCCCGGTGCAACTCAGCGCCGATGATCTCTTCAATCACCCTTGTGCAAACCCAGTTGTCCCCATCCGGATACTTCGTGCGCCCGGCATGGAAAATCTGCATTGCAGACCCCGCCGTGTGCAAGGGAACACCCAGTTCCTCCCCAAGCCCCATCGAGATCGTAAGGTCTTTGTGCATCGTGTTGATGTGACTACCGGTGCCATGAAACTGACGATCGATGATCTTTTCCAGCGCATTGTTGACCACCCCGCAACCCGCCGAAGACGTGGAAAAGACATCCAGCAAAACCTGTCCCGACACACCGGCCTTTGCGGCCAGAGCTGCGGCCTCAAACGTCGCCGAGAATTGCGCGCCGATCAGAGACTGCAAACACGCCTTGACTGTCTGCCCCTCTCCGGGGCGCTGCCCGACCCTATGGATGTTTGCCGAAACAGCCTCCATCACTGGCGCAAATTGATCAAGAACCTCATCCGGAGCCGCCGCCATCATCGTAAGCGTGCCGCTTTGGGCCCCCGGATAGCCGCCAGAGACAGGCGTATCGATCAAATGAACGCCTGACCCCGCCATTGCCTCCCCAATCTCGCGGGCTTCGCGCGGCTTGATGGTGGCGCTCAAAATGACGGCACCTCCTTTGGGCAAATGCGATACCAAACCCTTTTCACCAAGGATGATGTCCTTGGCCTCCTGCCCGGCCATCACCATGACGAACACCGCCTCCGACGCCTGGCCAACCTCGGCGTATGACGTGGCAACCTGCCCGCCCATCTCTTCAAACACAGCCAAACGGTCTGGCTTTAAATCCATCCCCATCACGCGAAAGTCGCCCTTGATCAGGTTTTTGGCCAGCCCACTGCCCATATCGCCCAAGCCAATCACACCAATTGTCTTCATGTTCAGTCCCCCGAATTTGTCCCCTCGAAGCTCTTGCGCACGCAGGCCACGAAAGTATTACCCAATCACGATGCGCTTTCGAAACGACTGTGGGAAGCCAGGTGAGTGATCACAGCAAACCTCACAGCTTTCGAACCATGTCACCGATGCAAACCGCGCCATCTTTCACAACCCGGGCATAAAGCCCGCGGGTTCGCAGATCCCGGCCTTTTCCCACATTCACAAACACGCAGGCATCTCTGCCGTATCTTTCAACAAAAAGATTGCAGCCCTTGTTCGGCTCCTGAGAAATCTCGATCTCCGCAGTTCCCAAAGCAAGACGCGTCCCGGGCGGCAGGTTTTCAGGCGACATATCGAGATCGACAAAGAAGTTATTTCCGGCAGCGGGCCATCTCGCAGGTTCGCCTGCAATCGCCTCGGCCGCGCGCACCGACATCAGGTTGATCTGCACACCTGGATGCGGCGCACCGTCATCGGTGGTCCGCCAGCATTCCTTTGACCAATGGTCGCCCTCCACCCCTTTTGCCGCCGACACCCAAACCTCATTCGGCGTCTCGCGAACCCCATGGTCCGGTCGCACAACAATCAAGGCAATCGCGCCCCCGTCTTTCGGGGCCAGTGCAATATTCGAAAGCGCCGCCCTCAGTTCTTCAAGGCTACGGTGCAAGATAGCTTCAGACTGAACCATTGCGATGTCCTTTGTGTCTGGCTTGAAAGGACACCACGATCACGGCGTCGGTCAAGCCGAAGTTGCCTTCGCCCCCCCCAACACCAAACCAACGACCTGCCCGATTATTGGGTTGCCGGTCCGCGATCGCGCAAGCTAGTGTCGCTTGGAAAATCGCAAGGTGACAAACCATCCCGATGAACCGTGAAATGCAGACGAACCTCATCGGCGTGCTTGGCGGCATGGGCCCCGAAGCGACGATCCTTCTTCAACAAAAACTGATCGCAGCCACTCCTGCGGAAGATGATAGCGACCATATCCCGCTCTTGATCGATATGAACCCGCAAGTGCCATCGCGCATTGCACACCTCATCGAAGAAACCGGCGAAGACCCCGGCCCGACACTGGCCACGATGGCGCAGCGGCTCGAGACCGCAGGCGCAGTCGCCCTGGCAATGCCCTGCAACACAGCACATTTCTATGCGCCCGCAATCGTCAAAGCTGTCAAAATCCCGCTCTTGAATATGGTTGACCTTGCCGCCGACCATGCCTTGGCAAAACTTGCCCCCCAAGGCGCGGTCGGAATGCTCGCCTCCCCGGCCGTGAAGAAAACGCATCTTTTTGAAAACGCGCTGCAGGCCCGCGGCCTCACAACGTGTTGGCCCGATGACGACGCATCGATGCTGACCGCCATCCGGGCAATCAAGGCAAATGGGCCGTGCCAAATCGCACGCGACATCCTCTCAGCGGCCTCCGCGGAACTGCTGGCCAAAGGGGCCAGCCTTCAATTCGTCGCCTGCTCAGAATTCTCTCTCATTGCCGAGAGCACCGCACCTGACGCCAACGTCGTAGACACCCTCGACCTTCTGGCCAGAGCAATCATCGACGTCGCCAGCCCAGCGCCGTCCGCAGCCTGAAATGCCCTACAACTGATTCCAGATGTCGCTTGCCGACCCTTCAAGCAAAGTCGGGTTGGCGAAAGCCGATATTGTAAGCGGCGTGCTCCAGTCCGCGTCTCCAATCGCCACCAGTTGCCCCGATACAATCTCATCCAAGACCGCCGTCTGCGGCAACCAGGCAAACCCGCCGCCCTGCAAAAGCCGCCTCTTGATCGTTTCGACCAGACTGTCGACGTAGATCGTCTCGACGTTCAGTGACCTCTTTCCCACTGTGTTTTCCACCACAATCCCCAGAAACGACAGTCTCTCGTAGGCCAGATAGGGAATGGGTGGACCGTCCGTGCGATCAAGGCTCCAGTTGTGCGCGCGTGCCGCATCTTTTGCGGCAACGGGGATCAACGGATCACGCGCAAGGTCTTTGCGCTCAAACGTCTCTTCGTCGATTTTTGGCGATACCGAGTGGTGGTAATAGCAAAGAAGAATGTCCACCGCTCCGGCCGCCAGCAAATCGCAGCAGGTCGCAAGGGAATCGGAAATCACGCGCGTGCGCAGTCCGGGGGATTGTAGCTGCATCTTTTCAATGCGAGGCGCCAAATAATTAACCGAAATCGTGTGAAGCGCTGAAAAGCGAACAAATTCACGATCCCCACGGTCTGCATCCCGGATCGCGCGCCGTGTGTCGGCCAACTGCCCCACGACTTCGACCGCAACCGGCAAAAACTGCTGCCCCGCTTCAGTAAGCTGAACCGGATAGGTGTCCCGATTCACCAAGGGCAAGCCAACCCAGCTTTCCAAAGCCTTGATTCTACGGCTGAAAGCCGACTGAGTGATATTCCGTTCGTCCGAGGCACGCGTAAAATTCAGCGTCCGGGCAAGGCACTCGAAATCCAAAAGCCAATTCAGATCCACAGGAACACTCCTTCTGACAGGCACATCTCGCGACCATGACGCGAAATATATGCAATTTACGAATAGTTCTATGAATTGTTCGAATTGGCTATCCCAAAAACTCTTCCCCTAGACTTTCTACAAGCAACCTGCGGCGCATCTGAAAGCGGCCTTTGGCACGTCTCCATCGCGCGCAGACACAAAGAGGGACAGCCGAGATAAACCGTCTCAACCACCCAGACTATCGAAATGACGCCAATAAATGGCGCGGTTCAACAGAGGAGAGAACTATGAATACGAAACTGAAAATGCTGGGGCTCGCGACAGCGACCAGCCTGTTCGCCCTACCTGCCTTCGCGGCCGAGGAAGTTGCCATCGGCGTGCCGTCCTGGACAGGTGCGCAGGCGATTGCCTATGTGCTTGGCGAAGTCGTCGAGTCCCGCATCGGGGGTCAAGTCGAGTATGTGCCCGGCAACAACGCAACTATCTTCCAAGCCATGGACCAGGGCAAAGGCGACATTGACGTCCACCCCGACGTCTGGCTTCCAAATCAGGAAAGCTTCACCAACAAATACGTCGATGAAGCCGGCACAGTCACACTGTCCTCGAACCCCTATCAGGGCAATCAGGGTTTCTGCGTTACCGAAGACTTCGGAACCGCCAACAACATCACCGACATCGCGGATCTGGGACGCCCCGACGTGGCGGCTCTGATGGACAGCGACGGCAACGGTCTTGGTGAAATGTGGATCGGCGCGCCGGGCTGGGCCTCGGCAAACGTCAACGAGGTCAAAACGCGGGACTATGGCCTGCTTGATTTCGTCGAACCTATCCGAGCAGAAGAAAGCGTGAAAACTGCACGTATCAAAGACAGTATCGCCAAGGGCGAAGGCTATGCCTTTTATTGCTACAAGCCGCATGCGGTCTGGTTCATGTTCGACGTCAAGATGTTGACCGAGCCAACGTTCGACCCGGCAAAGTATCAGATGGTTCAGCCCTCTGATGACGCGGACTGGTATGAAAACTCCATGGTGGCGACCAAGGATGCTCTGAAGGACGTGCAAATTGCATGGTCCAACTCGCTGCCCGACCGCTCACCGGCAATTGCCGAATTCTTCGCCAACTTTGCACTGACGGCGGATGACGTCAGCCAACTGGCATTTGAAATCAGCGCAAACGGTCGCGACGCTGCCGATGTGGCAAAAGAGTGGGTCAACGCCAACTCTGACCGCGTTGATAGCTGGCTTGGCCTCTAAGACGATCTGATCAAGACCTGACGGCGCGGCACTTCCTGTCGCGCCGTTCTTCCCCTGACACGCGCCGCAGGAAGGTCCGTCATGACTGACGATACCGTCATCGAAATCTCGAATGTCTGGAAGATTTTTGGCGACAACGCCGAAGCTGCTCTCACCGCCATCCGTGAGCGTGGGATTGGAAAGGCCGAGGTTCTTTCAGAATACAACGCCGTAGTGGGCGTCGCAGACGTCAGCCTGTCGGTCAACCGGGGTGAAATCTTCTGCATTATGGGGCTGTCGGGCAGTGGGAAATCCACGCTGGTGCGCCACTTTAACCGACTTTTGGAACCTACAGCGGGCAAGATCGAGATCGAAGGCATCGATGTGATGGCGCTCGGAACGCAAGAGCTTCAAAGGTTCCGAAATCAGAAAATCGGGATGGTGTTCCAGAACTTCGCCCTGATGCCGCACCGCTCGGTGCTGGACAACGTCGCCATGCCACTTGAAATCCGAAAGGTCGCCAAGAACGAACGCATGCGTCAGGCCGCGGCTATTCTGGACATCGTTGAACTGGGCGCGTGGGGCGCAAAGTTCGCCCACGAGCTTTCCGGCGGCATGCAGCAGCGGGTTGGACTGGCGCGGGCGCTTGCCGCCAACCCGGACGTCCTCTTGATGGACGAACCCTTCTCGGCACTCGACCCGTTGATCCGTCGCCAACTACAAGACGAGTTTATCCGGCTGTCTAAAATCCTGAAGAAAACCACGATCTTCATCACGCATGATCTGGACGAAGCCGTCCGCATCGGCGATCGGATCGCCATTATGCGAGACGGCAAGCTGGTGCAAATGGGCACTGCCGAAGATATCGTCATGGAACCAGCAGACGATTACGTCGCTGATTTCGTGGCAGGAATTTCCCGACTGAAGGTCGTGCATGCGCATGCCGTCATGCAACCGATTGACGCCTTCGTCGCGGCCAACGGGCCCCTCAGCCCCGACGCCCCCAAGGTCGATCACGCAGAAAACCTCAGCACGCTCATCAACCTCGCGATTGACGATGACAATCCGATTATCGTGCAGGCCGATGGCAAGGACGCGGGCGTCATCACGCGCGCCGATTTGCTGCGAACGGTCATTGAAGGGACAGAAGTATCATGAGCGATCTTGGCATTAATCCCCTTGAAGATACCGAATCCGAAGCAGCCCTCGCCTACGCCGAAGAACGCCGGGAAAACATCCGCACATTCGTGCGCACAAACCCTGACTACTACATCGCGATGTTCGACAAGATCGGCGCCTCTTCGCGGTTCACGCCAACGGTCAACATAATGGCCGGGCTCTTTGGCCCGATATGGTTCGGCGCCCGAGGATTATGGAACTGGGCCCTGCCCTTCCTCATCATCGAAGCCCTTGCGCTCGTGCAAATCGCCCGCGGCCTTTTCGGAGATCTGGCCGCAGACGCCATGGACCGGATTGCATCGATCGAAGGCACACTCGACCTCAGAAAGCGCCAGCTTGAAGCCGCCATCGAAAGCGGCTCGGACAGGGTCGATGCGTTTCGACGCACTGTGGAGTCACTGGAAGCCAATATCGGCGGCATCCGCGCCGAGGCCGAAGCGATGGCCTCCGAGGGGCCAACGATTGCCCTCACAGGGCTCGCGATCCTGATCATCGCAAAAATCGCACAAGCCCTTGTGGCAAACACCGCACTGGAATCGCGTTTTTCCGACTGGCTCAGTGACGACACCGTGCGCTCGGGTCTGCCGCAAACCCACATCATCCTCAGCGCTGTTTTCATGGTGCTGATCGTTCTGACGGCCACGGTGCATTACAGCTTCCCGGGGCGCTACGCGTTGCTGACAAGCTTTCCCACAGACCCCGACATCCGACTGACCGGGATCACCTGGGTGGAAGACTTCATCGCGTGGTGCGTTCGAAACAGCGAAACGTTTTTCGACATTCTCACCAAAGGCATCCGGGGCCTTCTGGACGCGCTTGAAGTCATCCTCGTGCAAACGCCATGGATTGTTATCGCCAGCCTGACCATATTGCTCACCTGGCTGACGGCCGGGTTGCGCACGGCGATCTATTCGGGCGCCTTTCTGGCCTATATGGGGCTTCTGGGCTTCTGGGAGGCGGCAATGACCACGCTTGCCCTTCTGGGCACAGCCGCCTGTCTGTCGATTGTCATCGGCATTCCGCTGGGCATGTTCTCGGCGCGCCGTCCGCGTTTCTATTCCTTCATCCAGCCAATCATGGATTTCATGCAGACTATGCCCGCATTTGTGTTCATGGTCCCCGTGATCGCCTTTTTCGGAGTGGGCAAACCGGCGGCTGTCATCGTGACCATGATCTTCGGCGGCACACCCGTGGTGCGCCTGACCGTCCTTGGCCTGCGCGGCGTCCCCGAAAGCGTGCGCGAAGCCGCGATCAGTTTTGGCGCGAACAAATGGTATCTGCTGACAAAAGTTGACCTGCCACTCGCAGGCCCCTCCATCAGAGCCGGGATCAATCAAACCATCATGCTGTCACTGGCGATGGTTGTCGTGGCCTCGCTCATCGGCGCAAAAGGTCTTGGCGAAGACGTCCTTGAAGCCCTGCAATACGCTAACGTCGGACAAGGCATCCTTGCAGGCTTCTCGATCCTCTTTTGCGCGATGATCCTTGATCGCATTGTTCAGGGCGGACGTAAGTGACACCAGTAGTTTTTGTTCATGGTTTCCTGGGCGGCAGTCAGCAATGGAAGGGTCAGATCGCGGCCCTTGCGGGGCATGATGTCGTCGCCGTCGACCTGCCCGGCTTCGGTGACAATGCGCAGACACAGCCCCTTGATACCATTGCGGCCTATGCCACTTGGGTCCTTGATGCTCTGACATCAAAGGGCATTTCCCACTTCAATCTGGTCGGCCATTCAATGGGCGGCATGATCGCACAAGAGATGACGCTTCTCGCGCCCGAGCGCATTGAAAATCTGGTGCTTTACGGAACCGGCGCAACCGGGGTTCTGCCGGGGCGTTTTGAGACGATCGAAACGTCCAGACTCCGTGCAAAAAGCGATGGTGCAAAAGCAACAGCCGGACGTATCGCCGCCACATGGTTTCTCAGCCCCACCGAAACCGAGACTTTCGAAACCTGCTTGGAAATCGCCGAACAGACCAAACTCAGCGCTATTCTGGCAGGTCTTGAGGCGATGCAGATCTGGAACAGCGCCGACAGGCTGGCAAGCATCAAGGCAAGGACTCTTCTGATTTGGGGCGATCAGGATCGCACCTATCCGTGGAGCCAGACCGAGCACCTCTGGCGCACCCTGCCTGACGTTCGGCTGGCCGTTCTGCCCGACTGCGCGCACGCGGCTCATCTGGAAAAACCAAAGGTCTTCAACGCCCTGCTTCAGGACTTCTTTGCTTGACGGAATATGAATTCCAGACCTGAAAATCAGGCAAAAGACCCTCGGCACAACCTCCATCCACCTAGACTCCAAAACAACTCACCACGCGAAAAATAAAATCTGACAACCGTATGACATCGGTGTCATGACATCGGTGTCATAATGGGATTGGCTGATTCTACAGCCCTGCCCGCGAAGTTTGGGAGGGCTGGGATATGGCGACGATCTATGATGTTGCACGCGATGCTGGGGTCTCTCCAAAAACCGTAAGCCGGGTCATCAATGGTGACAGCGCCGTCAGGAAATCGACCAAGGAAAAGGTCGACAAAGCCATCAGTCAACTTGGGTATGTCCCCTCCACCGCCGCGCGCGCCATGCGATCCAACAAGCGGGATTGTTCGGACTGATCACAGGTGCAATTTCGCTTTCACCAGACCGCCCCCAAGCCTCGGGCCTGAATCGTTTGAATCGAAGCGGCGTTTCGCAGCCACACGGGGAACGCGTCGTCCCGAACACTTTCGCGCCGAACCTGCTGGTAGAATGCAACCCAAAAACCAACGCGAAGTCGAAAACCAAAAACCAACATCACCGACCCAAACGGATCGAACAATTAGCCAGCTAAATCCTTGACTAAAAGTGGTGCCCGGGGGCGGCATCCCATCGACATATCTTTATGCGTCACTACGCATCGTTTCTCAGGTAATTATATGAAAAAGAAGAACTAACTGCTTCATAGCGTCTCATGCCGTTTCTTGGTAATCCATATCTTGTGGG
>JABDQU010000377.1 GCA_013042105.1 Boseongicola sp. | reverse complement strand
GGGATCCGGAGAAGGAAAAGACAATTACCGCGTCGGCGCAGCAATCTGCGATTGATTACAATGTGTTTGAGGGCAAGCACGTGAAGGGGCTGCCTCGGTTTACGCTGACGCGCGGCCATGTGGCAGTGCACGACGGTGACATTCGCACCGAAGAGGGGCATGGCAAGTTTGTACGTCGCGAGGCGAACAATCCCGTGAATAAGGCGTTGAGTTCGTGGAAGGAATTGACGTCTCCGCGTCCTGTTGAGCGCACAGGCATTCCGGCGACGGGGGTTTGATGGAGGCGAGCGCGCCCGATGTCTGGCAAAGGGTCTCGAAAACAACGGGGCTCCTTGGGGGGCTTGCGGTCATCCTTGTGATCTTTGCGAGCCGGTTGAACGGCGTGTTTGACTGGCGGGTCTTCGGACTGTCTGGATTGGCGGTGTTGCTGGCGTGGTCACAGAGCTGGCGGCTTGTGCCCATACACCTACGTCACAAGGATGCCGAGGACGCTGAGTGGCAACGCTATCTCGAAAGCGACTGGCGGTTTGTTGAGTCCATTTCGGGCCTGAGCGGCGGTGAACTGGATGCGTTGAAGGAGATTTTTCGACACGGAGACGACGCGGGCGCACGCGCTGCGATAAACCGGCATTTTCCCGCATTCTCGTCTGAAGATGAGCAGGAATTTCTTCGGTTTTTCAATGATGTATTTATGGATACGGTATCTGCATACATCGATGACACGGGCCGCTTGCAGGCATTCGACTAGGAAACGTAACTTGGTAATTGACGCAAAAAATCTGTCTTTGACGTTTCAGACCGGCGACGGTCCTGTGCATGCGTTGAAAGACGTTAATCTGACTGTGGAAAAGGGGGATTTCGTTTCTTTTATCGGGCCTTCGGGGTGCGGGAAGACGACGTTTTTGCGCGCAATTGCGGCTTTGGAGCATCCGACGTCCGGAACGCTGACTGTGAACGGGATGGGCGCGGATGAGGCAAGGAAAGCAAGGGCCTATGGCTATGTTTTTCAGGCGGCGGGGCTTTATCCATGGCGCACGATTGGGGGGAATATTCGGCTGCCCCTTGAGATTATGGGATACGGGCGTGCGGACATGGATAGCCGCGTGAAGAACGTCCTGGAACTTGTTGAATTGGCTGGATTTGAGAAGAAATACCCCTGGCAGTTGTCGGGGGGGATGCAGCAGCGGGCGTCGATTGCGCGGGCGTTAGCGTTTGATGCGGATTTGCTGTTGATGGATGAGCCGTTCGGGGCACTTGATGAGATCGTGCGCGACCGGTTGAACGAGGAGTTGCTGGCGCTTTGGGCGCGGACGAAAAAGACGATTGCCTTTGTGACCCACTCGATCCCGGAAGCCGTTTATTTATCTACGAAAATTGTGGTTATGAGCCCGCGTCCGGGGCGGATTACGGACGTGATTGAGAGCCCTTTGCCGCGGGAACGCCCGCTGGATATTCGCGACACGCCGGAGTTCATTGAGATCGCCCATCGGGTGCGGGATGGGCTGCGGGCCGGGCATGGAGACGGGGTTTGAAAGCCCGATTTAGACAGTGTCGGTATCACGTCGGTATGACGTCGGTATCACGTCGGTGCGCCCGTTCTGCGCGTTTGCGAAGTGTTAGAGGTTTGTCGTTATGAGCGTGCGAACCGGAAATTGGTTTGGGCGCGCCGCGGTTCCGGTTCTGGCCGTTGTCGCGACCTTGTTGGCGATTTGGTACGTGGCGGTCGTGCCGATGAACGTGAAAGAAGTGCTGACCCAGGCTGAACGGGAAGGCGCTGTGGTTGTGCCGCCCTCGGCGGCGGAGCGGCGGGATGCCGGGCGTTGGGGGCTGGTGTTTGCCAATGCGCACCTATTGGGAGCGTCCTGGTCGATGGATCGGGCGCGGTTGCCTGCGCCGCATCAGGTGGCGGGCGAGTTGTGGAAGTCGACCTGGGTTGAAGAGACGACGGGGCGGCGCGGGATCGTGCGATCGGGGACGTTGTCGAACCGGTCTTTGGTCTATCACGGCGGTGTGACCCTTGGGGCAACGGTTCTGGGGTTTGTGATCGGCTCGGTGTTGGGCGTCCTTTTGGCCGTCGGTATCGTCTACAACCGGGCGATGGATTTGAGTGTGATGCCCTGGGCGATCATCAGTCAGACCATCCCGATTGTGGCACTGGCGCCGATGATTATCGTGGTGCTTTATTCGGTGGGCTTGTCGGGCTTGGTCGCGAAGGCGGCGATTTCGGCTTATCTGTCGTTCTTTCCCGTGGCCGTGGGCATGGTGAAGGGCTTGCGCAGTCCGGATGCGATGCAGCTTGATTTGCTGCGGACGTATAGCGCCGGAAAGGCGCAATCGTTCTGGAAGTTGAGGCTTCCGGCTTCGGTGCCGTATCTGTTTGCCTCGCTGAAGATTGCGATTGCGGCCTCGCTGGTTGGTGCGATTGTCGGTGAGTTGCCGGTGCAGCGCGGTGGACTTGGCGCGCGGATGCTGGGCGGTAGTTATTACGGGCAGACGGAACAGATTTGGGCGGCCCTGATCGTTGCGGCGGTGATGGCGGCAGGCTTGGTTTGGTTGATCGGCTGGATTGAGCGGCGGACGTTGCGGGCGATGGGGGCGCGGCCATGAAGTGCAATCGCGCGCCTTGGAGGTGGGTTTTGCCATTTGGTATTTTTGAAAGGGTGACTGCCGTTTGTGGGGCGCTTCTTCGGGAAGGCGCGCGCGTTAACCTTAGTTTGGCGTTGATTGGGCCGGATTGGGAGGGCACGTGAGAAAGCTTCGCGACGCCATGGGGCCGACCGGTTCGGCATTCGTGTTCTTGCTGTCGTTTGTCGCTATTGCTTTTGTGGCATTGATGCGGGCCGAAACGGATGGGGGCGTGGCGATCCTTTGGGTTGTGTTGTTCGCCTATGTTGGCTGGCAGTTGGTTGATGCTTTGGCGGGTTCGGTGCAGGCATCTGGTGTGGCGCGACTGGTGGCGCCGTTTGCGCTTGGCGCGGTGGTGCTGGTTGGATGGGAAGTGATTGTGCGCGCGCTGGACGTGCCGTCTGTCATTTTGCCGCCGCCGAGCCAGATTGCGGGGACGTTCGTGGGGAATTTGCCGACGCTTTGGGCGGATTTCGTGCAGACCATCCTGAAGGGGGCGATGTCGGGTTATGTGATCGGCTGTCTTCTGGCATTTGGGGTGGCGATTTTGGTGGATCGCTATGACTTTCTGAGACGCGGTCTTTTGCCGGTGGGCAATTTCATGGCGGCTTTGCCGATTGTGGGCACAGCACCCATTCTTGTGATGTGGTTCGGATTTGACTGGCAGTCAAAAGCGGCCGTTGTGGTGGTCATGGTGTTTTTCCCCATGCTGGTGAATATCGTGGCGGGTCTGGCGGATACCTCTTCTATGCAGCGTGACCTGATGCGGACCTATTCGGCGAGCTATTGGCAGACCCTGATGACCTTGCGTCTGCCGGCGGCTTTGCCCTTTGTTTTCAACGGGCTTAAAGTTTCGGCAACGCTGGCCTTGATTGGCGCGATCGTGGCCGAATTCTTTGGCTCACCGACTGTGGGATTGGGATTCCGGATCAACGCCTCGCTTGGACAGCTGGCCCTTGATATGGTCTGGTCAGTGATTGTGGTGGCCGCGCTGGCGGGATCGCTGCTTTATGGATTTTTGACGATGCTGGAAAGGTGGCTTACCTTTTGGCATCCGTCGCAGAGACGATGAGACGATAAAAAGACGTTAACCAAACTGGGGAGTATCAAGACATGAACAAGTTTTTGGCAGGAGCCGTTGCGGCTTTTGGATTGAGCGCAGGCGCGGCGTCGGCTGCAGATGAAGTGCGTTTGCAATTGCAGTGGGTCACGCAGGCGCAGTTCGCGGGCTATTATGTGGCTTTGGAGAACGGGTATTATGAAGAGGAAGATCTCGATGTGACGGTTCTTCCGGGGGGGCCTGATATTGCTCCACCGCAGGTTCTGGCAGGCGGCGGCGCTGACGCGATGCTGAACTGGATGCCGTCGGCACTGGCGGCGCGTGAAAAGGGTTTGCCGGTTGTGAATATCGCGCAGCCGTTCAAATCCTCGGGTTTGATGCTGACGTGCTGGAAGGATACCGGGATCACCGGACCACAGGATTTTAAGGGCAAGACGATTGGTGTCTGGTTCTTTGGCAACGAATATCCGTTCCTGTCATGGATGTCGCAGGAAGGCATTTCGACCGATGGGGGCGACGATGGTGTGACGGTGTTGAAGCAGGGCTTTAACGTTGATCCGCTGTTGCAGCGTCAGGCGGATTGCATCTCGACGATGACCTACAATGAGTATGGACAGGTGTTGGATGCGGGTGTGTCCGAGGACGAGCTGGTGACCTTCAAGTATGAGGACATGGGTGTCGCGACCTTGGAGGACGGCATTTATGTGCTGGAAGAAAACCTGGCTGATCCGGCGTTCAAGGACAAGATGGTGCGCTTTGTGCGGGCATCGATGAAGGGCTGGAAGTGGGCGGAAGAGAACCCCATGGAAGCGGCGATGATCGTTCTGGACAATGATGAGACCGGTGCTCAGACCGAGGGTCATCAGATCCGTATGATGGGCGAGATTGCCAAGTTGACGGCGGGGTCCGATGGCTCGCTTGATCCGGCTGACTTTGATCGCACCGTGTCGACGTTGTTGGCAGGTGGCTCGGATCCGGTGATCACGGCTGTGCCGGAAGGGGCATGGACCAGTGAGATTACGGATGCGGCTTTGAACTAAGCGGTTTTTCGTTTGAATTGGGGCGGCGCGGGGATGTACTCGTGCCGCTTTTTTCTTGCCTCCGGCTGGGATTTTTTTGGACCCAAAGAGAGTGGGTTTTGAAAGGGAAGTTATGGCGCGGTTGTTAACGGAATTTGGGATGGGGTCTTCGCTCAGGCGTCAGGATTATACCCAAGCGGCGGTGCGCGCCGTAAAGGATGCGCTGTGGCATAACTCGATCAATCTGGCGGAGCTTTTTGGCCGAGAGAAGGGCGAGATGCAGATTTTGGTCGAGGTCGGGGTGCAGGCGCCGGATCAGGTGGACGTCGAGCGGGTGGCGGAGATTTTTCCTTACGGTGCGGTTGAGGTTGTGGCGCGTCAAGGGGGCCTCGATGTGCCGCGCAGTGATGGTGGCAAGCCGACGGTGATTGCGAATGTCGCGATTTCGGTGGCTTTGGATCTGGAGGGCGCGGCGTGAGCGAGCAACGGTTTATCATCGAGATGGGTATGGGCAATGACCAGTACGGTGAGGATTATACCAAGGCGGCGGCGCGGGCGATTGAGGACGCGATCCGGCATTCGGCCATTCCGATGTTTGAGGTGACGGGGATTTCTCATGATGAGATGCGGGTGCAGGTGACGGTTGGCGTGGCGCGGCCCGAGGCTGTGGATTGCGCTGTGCTGGCCGAGAGGTTGCCGCGGGGACGGGCTGAAGTGCGGGCTGTGGAAGGGGGATTGAATGTGGTGAACCCGGATACGGGGCGGGTTTTGGTGGTGGCAACGGCGGCTGTGGAGGCGTTTTTGCCGAAGCAGGGGGAATAGGCGGTCTGTGACTCATCCGCCGCGCTGTTTGGCTGTTTTCTGCTGACGGATAAATTGTTTCTTGGCAGGAAACAGGTTCGTTCATAGTTTCGTCATCAGAACGTGGGACAAACCCGCGTCGAGGCAGACGAGCAGTATTATGACAGAAGTATTGAAAATGGCCCTTAGGGGGCCATCCCATCGTCGGCACGCGCTGACGATCTGGAAACGCTGGTGGCGGCGCGCTCTTTGAGCGTTTCGCGCCCAGTGACATTTTTCAGGCGCCGTCGAAATGGGCGGCCCGTTGATGTGCGTGAGCATAGTCAGGGACGCGTTGGGCCTGTGAAACGCAGTGCGGGGCAGGTGTCTTTTGGGCGCTTTGTGACCTTGCTGGAGGATACGCTGGCCGAAGGCGCCGGGCGGTCTGTGGCAAAGGCGCGTCGGCGTTAAAGCGGCAGGGCTTGGGAGAGGGCGGTCAGTAGCCGTCCGCTTTGCAGCCGAAGAAAACTTTGGTGAGGTCTTCGGTGACGTCCCATTCCACGCGTTTTCCATCCTGCACGAAGAGTGTGTCGCCGGGGATGAGGTCGCAGGTTTCTCCGCTGTCGAGCCATGTGATCCGGCATTTACCCGAGAGCACGGTCATCAGTTCATCGCCCTGTTCTGTGCATTGAAACGCGCCTTTGGTGCAGCGCCAGATGCCGTAGCGGCTGGTGTGGCCGTCGCCGCCCTGATCGATGCGGCCAAAGGTTTTAGGTGCGCCTTTGGTGATCTTGTAGTTGCTGGCGGGGTTATCGAAAGGCCAGTGCTCAAGCGGGCCGACATCGTCACCGGGGGCGTATTTGAACATGTGTCGTCCTTTCAGGCACGTTGACGGGTGCTGGCTTTCGGATGCGTTGAGCATCGCAGATTTGGGACATTCCTGAAAATGAAAAACCCGCCACTTTGGACGGGTTTTTCGGGTTTGTTTGCCGCGCTGGCTTTACTGCCGGTTCATGCGGTTTTCGATCAGGTCGTCCACCACTTCTGGTTCTGCCAAAGTTGAGGTATCGCCCAGTGCGCCGAAGTCATCCTCGGCGATTTTGCGCAGGATGCGGCGCATGATCTTGCCCGAGCGGGTTTTCGGCAGGCCCGGCGCCCATTGGATGAGGTCCGGTTTTGCGATGGGGCCGATGTCTTTGCGGACCCAGGTTTCGAGTTCCTTGCGAAGCTCCTCGGTTGGCTCAACCCCGTTCATCAGGGTGACATAAGCGTAGATGCCCTGACCTTTGATGTCGTGCGGGTAGCCGACCACGGCGCTTTCGGCGACTTTGGCGTGAGCGACGAGCGAGCTTTCAACCTCGGCTGTTCCCATGCGGTGGCCGGAGACGTTGATGACGTCATCGACCCGGCCCGTGATCCAGTAATAGCCGTCTTCGTCGCGGCGCGCGCCGTCGCCGGTGAAGTAGTAGTTCTTGTAATCAGAGAAATAGGTTTTCTCGAAGCGTTCGTGGTCTTCCCAGACTGTGCGCATCTGGGCAGGCCAGCTGTCTTTGATGCAAAGCACGCCTTCGGCGGCAGTGTCATGGATTTCCTCGCCGGTGGTTGGTTCGAGGATGACCGGTTGCACACCGAAGAAGGGCAGGGTGCAGGAGCCGGGTTTTGTGGGGGTGGCACCGGGAAGCGGGGTCATCAGATGACCGCCGGTTTCGGTTTGCCACCATGTGTCGACGATGGGGACGTTCCCTTTGCCGACGACGTCGTGATACCAGTTCCAGGCTTCGGGGTTGATCGGCTCGCCGACGGTGCCGAGGACTTTGAGGTCGGAGAGGTCGTATTTTTCGACGAACTCGGGACCCTTTCCCATCAGCGCGCGGATGGCGGTGGGGGCGGTGTAGAACTGGTTCACCTTGTGCTTTTCGCAGACCGCCCAGAAGCGCCCGGCGTCGGGGTAGGTGGGCACGCCTTCGAACATGAGTGTGGTGGCTCCGTTCGCGAGGGGGCCGTAGACGATATAGCTGTGGCCGGTGACCCAGCCGACATCGGCGGTGCACCAGAAGACATCTCCGTCGTGGTAATCGAAGGTGTATTGGTGGGTCATCGAGGCGTAGACAATGTAGCCGCCGGTGGTGTGGACGACGCCTTTGGGCATACCTGTCGAGCCGGAGGTGTAGAGGATGAAGAGCGGGTCTTCGGCGTTCATTTCCTCGGGCGGGCAGTCTGCGGGGACATTTTCTTCGGCCTCGTGCAGCCAGACGTCGAGGTCGTGGCGCCATGCGACCTGCTGGCCGGTGCGTTTGACCACGAGGCATTTCACGTCATCGGCCACGTTGTTCAGGGCCTGATTGACGTTGTCCTTGAGGTTGGTCACACGCCCGCCGCGCGGGGCACCGTCAGCGGTGATCACGACCTTGGCGTTTGAGCCTGCGACGCGCGCGCCGAGGGCATCGGCCGAGAAGCCTGCAAAGACGATGGAGTGGATCGCGCCGATGCGGGCTGAGGCAAGCATTGCATAGGCCGCTTCGGGGATCATCGGCAGGTAGAGCACGACGCGGTCGCCTTTGCCGACGCCCATGTCTTTCAGAACATTGGCGAATTTGCAGACGTTGGCGTGGAGTTCCTTGTAGGTGATGTGCAGGGCTTCGTCGTCGGCGCTGTCGGGTTCCCAGATGATGGCGGTTTGATCGCCGCGTTCCGCGAGGTGACGGTCGATGCAGTTGGCGGCGACGTTCAAGGTGCCGTCTTCATACCAGCGGATATCGATGTTGCCCGGCTCAAAGGAGGTGTTTTTGACCTTTATGTAGGGCTTGATCCAGTCGATGCGATGCCCGTGTTCACCCCAGAAGCCTTCGGGGTCTTCGACCGAGCTGTCATACATTGCGCGATAGGTGGCTTGGTCGGCGTGGGATTTGGATGCGAAGTCGTCTGTCGGCAGATACATGCCGTTTTTGGTTTCCAGCATGGGACTCTCCAGGTCTTGGTCTTCAGGTTTGTGGCGCCGGGCTGAGGCTCGGCGCCGGACTTTCAGATCGCGAGATATTCGGCGCGGAGTATTTCGTCGTCCAGCACTTTTTGGGCGCTGTCGTCGTAAACCACGCGGCCAGTGTCGAGGATCACGGCGCGGTCGGCCAGCTTGAGGGCTGCAACGGCGTTTTGCTCGACGATGATGGTCGTGATGCCCTGATCGCGGATGATGTTCAGCGTCTTGGCGATTTCCTGCACGATGACGGGGGCGAGGCCCTCGTAGGGTTCGTCAAGAAGCAGAACCTCGATATCGCGGGCCAAGGCGCGGGCGATGGCGAGCATTTGCTGTTCGCCGCCGGACAGCGTCACGCCGTCCTGGTTCTTGCGTTCGCCCAAGCGGGGAAAGAGCGAGTAGATGCGCTCGAGCGACCAGCCGATGGGCGGGGCGATCTGAGCGAGCTTCAGGTTCTCTTCGACGGTGAGGCCGGGGATGATGCGGCGGTCTTCCGGCACGAGTGCGATCCCGTTTTGCGCGGCGTCATGGCTGGCCATCTTGTGAAGCGGCTTGTGGTCGAGCCAGACTTCACCGAAACGCAGTTCAGGGCTGTCCATGCGCGCAATGGTGCGCAGCGTGGTGGTTTTGCCCGCGCCGTTGCGGCCAAGAAGGGCCAGGATTTCGCCTTCATGGACGTTGAAGCTGACGTCTTGGACGATGTAGCTTTCGCCGTAGTAAGCCTCGATGTTCCACACCGAAAGATAGGCCGGAGCCGTGGCGGCGTTGTTGGCGTTCTTGTCGAAAGGTTCTTGGTCGAGCATCTGTTTGCCCCCTTAAGCCGCGGCTTCGCCGAGGTACGCTTCTTGTACTTTCGGGTTGCCTTTGATGTTTTCCGGCGCGTCTTCCACCAGCGGTCTGCCCTGGGCCAGAACGGTGATACGCTCGGCCAGCGAGAACACAACGTGCATGTCGTGCTCGATGATGCACATGGTGATGTCGCGTTTTTCCTTGATCTCTTTTAGGAGATCGATGGTGTTATTGGTATCAGCGCGCGCCATCCCGGCAGTTGGTTCGTCCAGAAGCAGAAGCCGTGGTTCCTGCACCAGGCACATCGCCATTTCAAGGCGACGCTTGTCACCGCGCGACATCGAGGCCGAGTGCATGTGGCGTTTGTCGAGCATATTCACGTCATCCAGCATGGCTTCGGCCTTTTCGAGAA
>JABDQU010000376.1 GCA_013042105.1 Boseongicola sp. | reverse complement strand
ACCACGCGGGTTCTCACCGAAGCTTCGGTGCAGGGCAAGCGCGACACACTGGTCGGTCTGAAAGAGAACGTCATCGTGGGTCGTCTGATCCCGGCGGGCACTGGTGGGGCAACCCAGCAGATGCGTCGGATCGCTGCCGAGCGCGATCTGAAGGTCATTCAGGAAGCGCGCGCCGAGGCAGAAGCGGCGGCGGCACTTGCGGCGCCAGTGATGGACGACATCGAAGTGACCGAGATCGACGCCGATCTGGCTGAAACACCTGAGAGCCGCGACTGATCTCACGGCGCTTAAGAACATTGGAAGGGGCCTCGCAGAAATGCGGGGCCCTTTGTCTTTGGGGGGCTGGCCGGATGTCCTGACAAATCGCTGGTCCGGTTTGCGAATTCGGACTAAGGCTCGGCCTATGGTTTTGACGGACAATCTTCGCGGTGCGCTTTTGATGACGGGGTCTATGACGGCCTTTACCGTCAATGACGCGTTTATGAAGCTGTTGTCGGAGGATCTGCCGTTTTTTCAGTTGTTGTTTGTGAGAAGCGTGGCGGTCTCGATCTTGATCGGGGTGATGGCCTGGCGTGCCAAAGCCTTTGCGCACAAGCTTTCGCCGCAGGACAGGAAACTGGTCGCGATCCGGAGTCTGTCCGAGATTGGGGCTGCGTATTTCTTTCTGAACGCCCTTTTTAACCTGCCGATTGCCAATGTGACGGCAATTTTGCAGGCGCTGCCTTTGACGGTTGCGCTTGGGGCGGCGCTTGTGTTGCGCGAACACGTGGGGTGGCGGCGGTTTCTTGCAATCGGCATCGGCTTTATTGGAGTGATGTTGATCGTGAGGCCAACCGGCGATGGCTTCACAGTTTATTCGGCTTATGCGCTGTTGGCCGTCGCTAGCGTGACTGTGCGGGATCTGGCGGCGCGCAAGTTGTCGCGTGATGTGCCGTCTTTGCTGGTGGCGTTGGCGGCCGGGCTTGGAGTGCTGATGTTTTCCGCAGTTGGGGCGGTCTTTGTGGAGTGGCAGCCGATGGATGGGCGCGACTCGGTGCTGATAGTATGTGCTGTTCTGGCAATCATCGGGGGCTATTTGTTCTCGGTTATGGCCATGCGCGTCGGTGAAATCGGCTTTGTCGCACCGTTCCGGTATACGTCTTTGCTGGCAGCGTTGTTGATTGGGTTTTTCGTGTTTGGCGAGTGGCCGGATGTAACAACGCAAATCGGGGCGGTTATTGTTGTATTAACAGGGCTTTTCACCCTGTGGCGCGAGCGGAAAACGGCGCGGATGTCACCTGCGGGACTTCGCACGCGATAAGGGCCTCGGGCGCTGTTGACAGCATGCGCGACTCTGGCTAGTAAGCGCGCACTTGGCCTCTTGGGTAGATCACCCGACATGGCTCTAACAGATGTAAGTGGTCACGATCCGGACCTCATGGTCCCGATCCTCTGGATACCCACCGCGTGCTCCTGCTGATTGGGAGCGCTGCGGTAGTTTTCGTTGTCGTGGACGCATGATGACGGAGTGAAGAACCGGGGTGCGCGCGCCTCAAAATGAAATGGTCCGCGATACGCGCGGATTGAAACAGACAAGTGTTGCAACACGGGGAAACGAAGCCCAATGCCAACGATCCAACAGCTGATCCGGAAACCCCGGCAGCCAAAAGTAAAACGCTCGAAGTCGCTCCACCTTGAGGGATGCCCTCAGAAACGTGGCGTCTGCACACGCGTTTATACAACGACACCAAAGAAGCCGAACTCGGCCATGCGTAAGGTTGCAAAAGTGCGCCTGACAAATGGTTTCGAGGTCATTTCTTATATCCCGGGTGAAAGCCACAATCTTCAGGAGCACTCGGTGGTTCTGATCCGTGGCGGCCGGGTAAAAGACCTTCCGGGTGTGCGTTACCACATTCTGCGCGGTGTTCTGGATACCCAGGGCGTCAAAGACCGTAAGCAGCGTCGTTCGAAATACGGCGCTAAGCGTCCGAAGTAAGAGGAATCTGAGATGTCTCGTCGTCACGCCGCCGAAAAGCGCGAAGTTCTGCCCGATGCCAAGTATGGTGACCGGGTTCTGACAAAGTTCATGAACAACCTGATGGTCGACGGTAAGAAATCCGTTGCTGAACGCATCGTTTACAATGCGTTTGACCGGGTTGAAGACCGCCTGAAGAAGTCCCCGCTGGAAGTTTTCCACGAGGGTCTCGAGCTCATCAAACCATCGGTCGAGGTTCGCTCGCGCCGTGTTGGTGGTGCGACATATCAGGTGCCCGTCGAAGTGCGCCCCGAGCGCCGCGAAGCGCTGGCCATCCGCTGGCTGATCGCCGCGGCGAAGTCCCGCAATGAGAACACCATGGAAGAGCGTCTGGCTGGTGAGCTGGCAGATGCGGTCAATGGTCGTGGCTCTGCGGTGAAAAAGCGCGAAGACACCCACAAGATGGCCGACGCCAACAAAGCGTTCAGCCACTACCGCTGGTAAAGACTTTCAGGAGCAGCCCAAATGGCACGCGAATATCCTCTCGATCGGTACCGCAACTTTGGTATCATGGCGCACATTGACGCCGGCAAGACAACTTGTTCCGAGCGCATCCTTTATTACACAGGCAAGTCGCACAACATCGGCGAAGTGCACGATGGCGCTGCGACCATGGACTGGATGGAGCAGGAGCAGGAGCGTGGCATCACGATCACTTCGGCTGCGACCACGACATTCTGGGAGCGGACTGAGGACGGCGTAACTGCGGACACTCCTAAGCACCGCATGAACATCATCGACACTCCCGGCCACGTGGACTTCACGATTGAAGTTGAGCGTTCGCTGGCGGTTCTCGACGGCGCGGTTGCTGTTCTTGACGCCAACGCTGGTGTTGAGCCGCAGACTGAAACGGTTTGGCGTCAGGCTGACCGTTACAAGGTTCCGCGTATCGTGTTCGTCAACAAGATGGACAAGATCGGCGCCGACTTCTTCAACTGTGTTGAGATGATCGAAGACCGCACGGGTGCGACGGCTGTGCCTGTTGGTATTCCAATTGGTGCCGAGACTGAGCTGGAAGGCTTGATCGATCTGGTGACCATGGAAGAGTGGGTCTACATCGGTGAAGACCTTGGTGCGACCTGGGAAAAGCGTCCTGTACGCGACAGCCTGAAGGCAATGGCTGACGAATGGCGTGGCAAGATGATCGAAGCCGCCGTCGAAATGGACGACGACGCGATGATGGCATACCTCGAAGGCGAAGAGCCTGACGTGCCAACACTGCGCGCGCTGCTCCGTAAGGGCACGCTGTCGCTTTCGTTCGTTCCTGTGCTTGGCGGTTCGGCGTTCAAAAACAAAGGTGTTCAGCCGCTGTTGAACGCTGTGATCGACTATCTGCCGAGCCCGCTCGACGTTGTTGATTACATGGGCTTTAAGCCGGGCGACGAGACAGAAACACGTGACATCCCGCGTCGTGCGGATGATGACATGGCGTTCTCTGGTCTTGCATTCAAAATCATGAACGACCCGTTTGTTGGTACGCTGACGTTTGTGCGCGTTTACTCTGGCACGCTCTCGAAGGGCGACTCGATGCTGAACTCGACGAAAGAGTCGATGGAACGCGTTGGCCGGATGATGATGATGCACTCCAACAACCGTGACGAGATCACCGAAGCTTATGCTGGTGACATCATCGCGCTTGGCGGTCTGAAGAATACAACGACAGGTGACACGCTTTGTGACAAGGCTGATCCGGTTGTTCTGGAAACGATGACCTTCCCCGATCCCGTTATCGAGATCGCGGTCGAGCCGAAAACAAAGGCCGACCAGGAGAAGATGTCGACAGGTCTGCAGCGTCTTGCTGCTGAGGATCCGT
>JABDQU010000369.1 GCA_013042105.1 Boseongicola sp. | reverse complement strand
GCGGGCGGACCTTGAGATTTCGGTGGATGGGGGCGAGCCGCAGCTGTTCAATGTGCCGATTGGCGAGGATCTGGAGTTGCCGGTGACGTTGCAGCATGGGGGGATGAACGTCATTCAGTTCAACCTGCCGGAGCAGCCGGGGGAATTGACGACGCGCAACAATGCCGCCGTGGTGCAGATCAACGGGGTGCGGGACCGGCTTCGGGTTTTGTTGGTGTCGGGGGAACCACACGCGGGCGAGCGGACCTGGCGCAACCTGCTAAAGTCGGATGCTTCGGTAGATTTGGTGCATTTCACGATTTTGCGCCCGCCCGAGAAGCAGGACGGGGTGCCAGTGAATGAGTTGTCGCTGATCGCTTTTCCGACGCGGGAGTTGTTTCTGGATAAGGTCGATGAATTCGATCTGATCATCTTTGATCGCTATAAGCGGCGCGGGATTTTGCCGTCGATCTATCTCGATAACATTCGCCGCTATGTGGAAGATGGTGGAGCGTTGTTGATCGCGGCGGGGCCGGATTTTGCCGGGGCGGACTCGATTTATCGCTCGCCGTTGGCGGAGATCATTCCGGCGTCGCCGTCTGGGCGCGTGTTGGAAGAGGCGTATTTGCCGACCGTGACGGACATCGGTCAGCGCCACCCGGTGACCGAAGGGTTCCAGCCTGAGGCGACGGGCGATGCGCCGCCCTGGGGGCGGTGGCTTCGGATTATTGATGTGGTGCCGGAGCGGGGGACTTCGGTGATGTCGGGTGTTGAAGATCGGCCGTTGTTGGTTCTGGACCGGGTCGGTGAGGGGCGTGTCGCACTGTTGGCGTCGGATCATGCCTGGCTTTGGTCGCGGGGGTATGACGGGGGTGGGCCGCAGTTAGAGTTGCTGCGCAGGTTGGCCCATTGGATGATGAAAGAGCCGGACCTTGAGGAAGAGGCGCTGAGTGTCACCGCGGAAGGGCAGACGATGGTGGTGACGCGTCGAACCTTGGGGGATGAGGTTGGGCCTTTGGCGATTGAAGGGCCGGATGGGGTCGTGGCTTTGGTCCCGTTGGAAGAAGTCTCGCCGGGGCGGTTTGAGGCGACCTATGAGGGGCCGGAAATCGGGCTGTATCGCTTGGTTGAGGGTGATCAAGAGTCGGTAATTGCGCTTGGGCCGTCGGCGCCGCGTGAGTTTGAAGAGACGATCGCGAGCGGAGCTGTTCTGGAGCCGGTTGTGGCAGCGACGCGGGGCGGTGTGCGGTTCCTGCGGGACGGCGTGCCGGATATTCGTGAGGTGCGTGAGGGTCGGGTTGCGGCGGGACGTGGCTGGATCGGGATCACTCCGCGTGAGGCTTACGTGACGGCTGATGTTCGCGTCTCGCCGTTGTTGCCGGCCTGGGCGTTGTTGCTGCTTGCGTCGCTTCTGGCTGTGGCTGGGTGGTTGCGCGAGGGCCGCCGCTAGATAGGGCGACCCGTCTCGGTTGCTTTAGCGCAATGGGAACATCACTTCGCTGACGTTGACTTGTGGTGCGCCGACAACGGCGTAGGAGGGGCCAACGGTGCTTGCAAGGTTTGTTTCGCGGAAGGCCTGAAGCGCGGCTGGAGTGTCCCAGATCATAACGCCCTGATAGCGGTTCGGCTTGTCTGTTTTGACGTAGTATTTCTGGATCAGGCCGGGGACGGCTTCGTAGTCAGGCTTGCGGTCCTTGGCGACTTTCGTGACTTCTTCGAATGTGAGGGCGCTTTCGAATTCTACTGTGTGGATGAGCATTGTCTTGTCTCCTTTAGTTGTGTTGGTGACCGTTTCGTTCGATCTGGAGACAGGTTGTCATGTCGGTTATTGCAAGATAATTCTCTATTATCGTAATTTTAGTTTGCAAAAACGGACAGGCGGCAAGTGGTAACTTCCCAACTTGAGGCGACGGCTGCTCTTGAATGGAGCGATCTGCAGGTGATCCTTGCGATTTGTCGGGCTGAGAGCCTTTCGGGCGCGGCGCGGACGTTGGGACAGACCCATTCCACGGTGTTTCGCCGGATCAACGCGATTGAAGAGAAGACCGGAGTTCGGTTCTTTGACCGGTTCCGGCATGGCTATGCGATGACCGATGCAGGTGTGACGGCCCGTGAGTATGCCGAGCGCGTGGAGGCTGAGTTTCATGCGCTGGGGCGTGAGGTCTTGGGGCAGGATACGGCGCTTCGAGGGCGTATACGGGTGACCTGTCCGGAGGTTTTCGCGGAAGTAATGGCGCCGGGAATAATGGCGCGGTTTCTGGCTGGTCACCCTGATATTCAAGTGGACGTTTCGCCAGGGGCCTCGGCGGTGGACATGTCTCGGCGCGAGGCTGAGATTGCGGTTCGGGCTACACGGCAGCCCCCAGAGACAAGCTTTGGCAAGCGTCTCTGCGATTTCCGTTTCGCGGTTTATGGCACGGCTGCCTACATGGAAAAGGCCGGTGAGCGTGCCTTGGAGGACTATGAGTTTTGCCTGATTGAGGGATCAATGGGTTGGTTGATCCCGAGTATTTGGGAGACCAAGTCGCAAGCCGAAAGACAAACGGTTTTTCAGTGCAGGGCGTCACGCGCCGTGGTGAATGCTGCGCTGGAGGGCATCGGGTTGGCCGCGTTGCCGTGTTATGTTGGTGACGTGGATGAGCGATTGGTCCGCGTCACAGATACCTTGGCACATCTGGATATGGGACTCTGGGTTTTGACCCACCCGGACTTGCGCAATACGGCGCGTATCCGGGTGATGATGGCGCATCTTTATGACGAGATTGGCCGCGAGGCGGATCTGTTTGCCGGAAAACGCAATCGTCCATCCCGGTGGAACCTTCGCTCTAAATGAGCGAGCGCTATTCGCCGGGCCGCTTCAGTTCGAAAACCTCGGTAATGCGGCTGTAGTCGCGGTAACCGAGGCGGGTGAGGGGTTGGTATTTCAGAATGTCGAACATGCCGTCCACCACGCAATCATCGCGCAGGTGGACGCCCGTGACTTCTCCAAAGGCGACGAAGTTGGCTTCACCCGGAAGCTGGACGATCTGGGTGAGTTTGCATTCGAGCGATGCTGGGGCGTTCGCGACGCGGGAGGCGGGAATGGTTTCGCATTCGATGCGATCAATTCCGGCTTTGGTGAACTCGTCTGTCTCACGCTCCCATGCACCGGAGGTGACGTTCATCACATCGCGCATTTCGTATTCCACGATGTTGACGCAAAAGACGCCTGTGTCGCGGATGTTGGCGATGCTGTCTTTGGTTCCGTCACGGTCGGGTTTGGCGCTGGTGGAGGCGAACATGACTTGTGGTGGCACGTAGGCAACGGCGTTGAAGAAGGAGTAGGGCGCAAGGTTTTCCGAGCCATCCGCGCCGCGCGTGGAAATCCAGCCAATGGGGCGGGGTGTGACAACGGCGTTGAAGGGGTTGTGCTTAAGGCCGTGACCGTCTTCGGGGCGGTAGAACATGGGCGCGCTTTCGTCTTTTGATGTCTTGGGTGTTTGTTTCGCACCCTACCTCGTGCTAGGCGCGTTTCCAGCGAAAAGCGCCAGAATTGCGTATGTGAGAGAGCGGGATGTACGAACTTCGCCAGGAAACGGAAGCAGACATGTGGGAGGTCGAGGCGCTCTTCGATCTTTGCTTTGCGCCGGGTCGTGAGGCGTTGTCGTCGTATCGCCTGCGGGATGGGGCAAAGCCTGTGGCCGATCTGAGCCTTGTGGCGCGCGATGAGCTTGGGGTTTTGGCAGGGGCAGTGCGGTATTGGCCGGTGCGTGTTGGCGATGCGCCAGCGTTGCTTTTGGGGCCGATTGCGGTGCACCCGACGCGGCAAGGGGAAGGTCTGGGAGCTTTGCTGGTCGAGGAGAGTCTCGGCCGGGCCGCTGGGTGGGAGCGCGTGATGTTGGTCGGTGATGCGCCGTATTATGGCCGGTTCGGTTTCACGCGGCTTGAGGGGGTCGAGATGCCGCCACCGACAAACCCGGATCGGGTTTTGGGGCGTGAGATTGTGTCGGGTGGTTGGGCTGGTGTTGCGGGACGCGTTCGGCCCTGGAGCGCGTGACGCAGACGGCATTTGAGGTATTTAAGAAAGGGTGAAGGGGTCAGGTTTCGTCTTTTTTGGTGAGACGGGCCGCCTGTTTTTTCACGAGGACCTGGCGCAGGTCGTGCATCGCCATGAGGAGCGGGTCGGTGACGGCGTCGAGGTCTGTGTCGGTGGCCTTTTGCTGAACCCATGAGGCTGTGAGGTTCAGGTGATCGATGGTGCGCAGGATGTCGTCGATTTGACGGGCGGCGTCTGTTTCGGCGCGCTCGGATTGCCATTTGGCGATGGCGGCGAGGTCTGCTTCGGTGAGTGTGTGATCGCCGTGGGGTTTGACGTCGCCTTGTTTGTTGATCACGGCGATCTGGGTCATCTCGATGCGGCGGTTGCGGTTTTCGGGGTCGACGTGGAAGACCGCCGCGCCGTTTTCGCGCAGGCGCACGTAGTATTCGGGGGGTGTGCCGGTCACGAGAGACCTTCGCAGAATTGCCGGATGCGTTTTCCGGCCTCGGTCAGGTCTTCGTCGGAGGTGGCGTAGCTGATGCGGAAGGCTGGCGAGAGGCCGAAGGCGGCTCCGAAGACGACGGCGACGCCGGTCTCTTCAAGGAGGGCTTTGCAGAAGGCTTCATCGGTGTCGATTTTTGTGCCGGCAGCACTGGTTTTGCCGATGCAGCCGGTGATGGAAGGGTAGACGTAGAAGGCGCCGTCGGGTGTCGGGCAGGTGATGCCGGGGGCGGCGTTCAGGGCGGCGACGATGAGGTTGCGGCGACGCAGGAAGGTTTGCACGTTCTCTGAAATGAAGTGTTGCGTGCCGTTCAGGGCCTCAACGGCGGCGTGCTGGCTGACCGAGCAGGGGTTCGAAGTGGA
>JABDQU010000368.1 GCA_013042105.1 Boseongicola sp. | reverse complement strand
CCCACTTCGGCACCGGCAACTACCACCCGATCACAGCCAAGATTTACACCGACCTCAGCCTCTTCACCTGCGACACAGCCCTCGGGCGCGACGCCACCAAGGTCTTCAACTACCTCTCCGGCTACGCCCAACCCGAAGGCATGGAGAACCTCTCCATCTCGCCGATCACGCTGAAAAACACCCTGCTGGAACGCATCGCCGAAGAAGCTGAACACGCGCTTGCCGGCAAACCCGCCGAGATCTGGGCCAAGATGAACTCGCTCGTCGAACCCGACGTGATCGACGCGCTCTACATCGCGTCTCAGGCCGGTGTGAAAATCAACCTCGTCATCCGCGGCATCTGCGGTTTGCGCCCGGGCATCAAAGGCCTCAGCGAAAACATCCGCGTCAAATCCATCGTCGGCCGCTTCCTCGAACACTCCCGCATCGTCTGCTTTGGCGCAGGCTATGGGTTGCCGCACAAAAAAGCGCGGGTCTATATCTCGTCGGCCGACTGGATGGGCCGCAACCTCAACCGCCGTGTCGAAACATTGGTTGAGGCAACAAACCCCACTGTCAAAGCGCAGATCGTCAGTCAGGTCATGGCCGCCAACATGGCCGACACTGCGCAAAGCTGGATCCTCGCACCCGATGGCACCTTCCACCGCCCCGATGCACCGACAGGCGAAACCCCGTTCAACTGCCACCGGTTCTTTATGGAAAATCCGTCCCTTTCGGGGCGCGGTTCCGCGGGTGCCGCGGACGTGCCCGAGCTGACCCACGACGACTGAAACGCCTGCCCCTTAGCGCAGCACAATCACCGAACAGGGCGCATGCCGCACCACCCGCGCCGCAGTGCTCCCAAGGAAATAATCGCTCAACCCCGGCTGATGAGAGGCCACAATAATGCAATCGGCCTTCGTTTCGCGCGCATGCTCAATGATCTCATGCGCCGCACGCCCATGGCGCACAAACACCCGTATCTCGCTCCCCTCACCGATCTCATGACGCAATGCGGTCGCCGTGCGATCCGCCGCCGTCACCTTGGCCTCATGCGCCACATCTTCCGAAAGATGCGCAGGTACGGGCTCCAGAACTGCCAAGGCCGTGATCTCTGCGTAGCTGTCATGCGCCAACTTTCGCGCCGCCTTCAAGGCAAGCGCCCCTTGCTCAATCTGCGACGGATCAACGGCCACAAGAATATTCGTAAACATTGCCTCTCCCCTTTCGTTCCGACCATAAGGATCAAACCACACCCTCCAAGTCCGCGCCTTGATCTCAATCAGCCAGACGGCGCCACCACCACACCCCTTCTTTTGTTCCAAAATATCCCGGGGTCTGGGGCAGCGCCCCAGCGGGTCGGAACCAAAAACAACCCAGCGCCCTCACAACCCCACGACCACCCCTTGCGCGAACCCCTTGCCTGCAATACATACCCTGCGATCAAAGCCACCCGAGCCGAAAGTCTTTCATGGAAAACGTCGTCCTCATCGTCCACCTGATCCTCGCGCTCGCCCTCATCGGCGTCGTGCTTCTTCAGCGTTCCGAAGGCGGTGGCCTTGGCATGGGCGGCGGCGGCGGTGGTGGCGGGATGGTCAACGCCCGTGGTGCGGCGACTGCACTGGGCAAAGTGACATGGCTTCTGGCCATTGCCTTTATCTGCACCTCGCTCACACTGACAATCTTCGCCGCGCAAAACTCGGCTTCCGGCTCGGTCCTCGACCGTATCGGCGCCGGCGGCGGCGCAGTGTCCGAAGTGCCGCTCCTGCCATCGGGTGATGCGCTGTTGCCACCGTCGACCGGTGAAGGCGGCGGTGCGCTCGATCTTCCAAGCGCCGACTGACGCCACGGCAAACCACTAGACCTTGGAAAAACCGATCAACTGACCCCAGATATTGGGGTCAGACGCTTGGCAAAGCCGCGCGAATCCTTTAATAGTCAAATCCCGTGATGCAGCAGATTCGGACCCACCGAACAGCCGCTTCGAGCAGGAATTCACGGGAAGGATCCCAAGACATGGCAAGGTATGTATTTGTGACGGGCGGCGTTGTGTCGTCCCTTGGTAAAGGCCTTGCGTCAGCGGCCCTCGGAGCCCTTTTGCAGGCCCGCGGTTACTCGGTGCGTCTGCGCAAACTTGACCCCTACCTCAACGTCGACCCCGGCACAATGTCGCCCTTTGAACACGGTGAAGTCTTCGTTACCGACGACGGCGCGGAAACCGACCTTGACCTTGGCCACTACGAACGCTTCACCGGCGTGGCGGCGCGCAACACAGATTCCGTCTCCTCGGGCCGCATCTATTCCACCGTCCTCGAAAAAGAACGCCGCGGCGACTACCTGGGCAAAACCATCCAGGTCATCCCCCACGTCACCAACGAAATCAAAGACTTCCTCCACGTCGGCGACGACGAAGTAGACTTCATGCTTTGCGAAATCGGCGGCACAGTTGGCGACATCGAAGGCCTCCCCTTCTTCGAAGCCATCCGCCAGTTCGCCCAGGACAAACCCCGCGGCCAGTGTATCTTCATGCACCTCACACTCCTGCCATGGATGGCCGCATCCGGCGAACTAAAAACCAAACCAACGCAACACAGCGTCAAGGAACTCCGCTCCATCGGCCTGCAACCAGACGTCCTCGTCTGCCGCTCCGATGTCGAAATCCCCGAAAAAGAACGCGAGAAGATCGCCCTCTTCTGCAACGTACGCAAAGAAGACGTGATCGCCGCCCCCGACCTCAAATCCATCTACGAAGCGCCACTCGCCTACCACGAACAGGGCCTCGACCAGGCCGTCCTCGACGCCTTCCAAATCTCGCCCGCGCCAAAGCCAAACCTCGCCCGTTGGCACGACGTGCAAGACCGGCTTGAGAACGCCGAAGGCACAGTCAAAGTCGCCATCGTCGGCAAATACACCCAGCTTGAAGACGCCTACAAATCCATCGCCGAAGCCCTCACTCACGGCGGCATGGCCAACCGCACCCGCGTGAAGGCCGAATGGATCGACGCGGAAATTTTCGAACGCGAAGCCCCCGCCCCCTACCTCGAAGGCTTCCACGCCATCCTGGTGCCCGGCGGCTTTGGCGAACGCGGCACCGAAGGCAAAATCAAAGCCGCCGAGTTCGCGCGCACCCGCAAAATCCCCTACCTCGGCATCTGTCTCGGCATGCAAATGGCCGTGATCGAAGCGGCCCGCAACGTCGCCG
>JABDQU010000367.1 GCA_013042105.1 Boseongicola sp. | reverse complement strand
TCTTCGGACACCCAGAGGTCTACATCATCATCCTGCCCGGCTTCGGCCTCATCAGCCATGTCATCGCGACGTTCTCGCGCAAACCCATCTTCGGCTACATGCCAATGGTCTGGGCAATGATCGCCATCGGCGCGCTCGGCTTCGTTGTCTGGGCGCACCACATGTATACAGTCGGCATGTCGCTCAGCCAGCAAACCTACTTCATGCTGGCTACTATGGTTATCGCGGTGCCAACGGGCGTGAAAATCTTCTCGTGGATCGCCACCATGTGGGGCGGCTCGGTCGAGTTCAAAACACCCATGCTCTACGCATTCGGCTTCTTGTTCCTCTTCACCCTCGGCGGCGTCACAGGCATCGTTCTGTCGCAGGCCGCTGTGGACCGCGTCTACCACGACACCTACTACGTGGTCGCACACTTCCACTACGTGATGAGCCTCGGAGCGGTGTTCTGTATCTTCGCTGGCGTCTACTACTGGATTGGCAAGATGTCCGGACGCCAATACCCCGAATTCTGGGGCAAGGTGCAGTTCTGGATGTTCTTCATCGGCGCAAACCTGACGTTCTTCCCACAGCACTTCCTGGGCCGTCAGGGCATGCCACGCCGCTACATCGACTACCCGGAAGCCTACGCCTACTGGAACGAAGTGTCGTCGTGGGGCGCGTTCCTCGCCTTCGCATCCTTCCTCCTGTTCATCGGCATCGTGTTCTACACGCTGCGGTATGGCGCGAAGATCACCGAAGCCAACTACTGGAATGAGCACGCAGACACTCTCGAGTGGACCCTGCCATGCCCACCGCCAGAGCACACCTTCGAAACCCTTCCAACGCAGGACATGTGGGACTGGCAAGATGGCAACCACCCGCGCGCCGAACGGCTGGAAAAGAAAATCATCGAGTAATGCTCGACACGACAACGATAAAGGGCCTCAGCATCGCTGGGGCCCTTTTGCTATCCGCCTGTGCGCGTCCCCCAGACCGCGCCTATCACGACACATACTACGTCGTCGCCCACGGCCACTACGCCCTTTCCCTCCTCGCCATAACCGCCATCGTCCTCCTCGCATGGATCGCCATCAGCCGCCTCTCGCCAACCGCTCCAAAACGCCTCCGCAAGCTGACCCTCATCGCCTACGCAACAGGCACGCTCATGACGTTCCTGCCTCTGGTCGCCCTCTCCACATTCACCCCATCAATGGATACCCTGTCCACCTTTGCCACACTCAACCGACTGGCCGGCTTAGGCGGCCTTCTTACCGCCGCCGCTATCCTCATCACGCTCATAACCCTCGCCTGGACAGCGATCACCGCACTCATCCGACGCTGAAGCGGCACTCGGCGCTATTCGCCCAAGGGTTGTAATTCCGCAGCCCTTCCGCTATATCCCTCACAACAAACAAAAATAATGATGCAGGCATCTTATGAAAGCGGTCCTCGACGGCCTTTGGTCAAGCTTTGTGCAACCCATGCTGCAACGCCCCGCGCGCGTGCAGATGGCAGCTCTGTGCTACCGCACCGGAAAGGCCGGCAAACAGATTCTGCTGATCACCAGCCGCGACACAGGCCGCTGGATCATCCCCAAAGGCTGGCCTATCGTCGGCAAATCCTCCTGCGAAACCGCCATGCAAGAAGCCTGGGAAGAAGCCGGTGTGAAAAACGGCACGGCCGAAACCGACTCCATCGGCAGCTACACCTACGAAAAACACTTCGACAACGGCGCAAGTGCCACCGTTGAAACCTCCGTCTACCCGATTGCCGTCGAAACCCTCGCCGACAGCTTCCCCGAAGCCGACGAACGCACCCGCAAATGGGTCTCCCCGGAAGAGGCCGCTAACCTCGTCGATGAACCCGAGTTGAAGAAACTCCTCGAAGACTTCACCTGAAAATCCAAGACCCCCGCAAAGCGCGATTGAGATCACCTGCCAACCCTGCTACCTCGAAAAAAAATGTTCGGGGGGACAATGGCGAACAACGACTTTCAGTCTCGACATCTCGAGACACTTGACCGCGATCTCGGTCGCTATTCCAACCTCGAACGCGCCACGGCCTACGTCGCCCGCCCGCTGATTGGCCCCGGCGTTTCACTGGTCTTTATCGTTCTGGCCAGCCTCATGGCGCTGATCTTCTTTGGCGAAAGCACCAACACATTTATTGTCGTCATCGCCGCAGGCTTCGGCGCCTATATGGCGCTCAACATCGGTGCCAACGATGTGGCCAATAACATGGGGCCCGCCGTCGGGGCCAACGCCCTCACCATGGGCGGTGCCATCGCCATCGCCGCCATCTTCGAAACCGCAGGCGCGCTTCTGGCAGGCGGAGACGTGGTCTCGACCATCGCCAAAGGCATTATCGCGCCCGAAAGCATGGTCAGCGCGAACATCTTTATCTGGGCCATGCTCTCCGCCCTCCTTGCCGCCGCCCTCTGGGTCAACCTCGCCACATGGGTCGGCGCGCCCGTCTCTACCACCCATTCCGTCGTCGGCGGTGTGATGGGCGCGGGCATCGCCGCTGCAGGCTTTGCCGCGGTAAACTGGCCGACCATGAGCGCAATCGCCGCCAGCTGGGTCATCTCCCCCGTCCTCGGAGGCGTCATTGCGGCCGCCTTCCTGTGGTTCATCAAATCCCGCATCATCTATCAGGACGACAAAATCGCCGCCGCCCGCAAATGGGTGCCCGTTCTTGTGGGCATCATGGCCGGAACCTTTACCGCCTACCTCGCCTTGAAAGGCCTGAAAAAGATCATCAAAATCGACATGCAAACCGCCCTCCTCATCGGCGCGGTTGCAGGTGCAGCGATCTGGATGGCAATGATCCCGGTCATCAAAAAACAGTCCGAAGGCCTTGAGAACCGCAACAAGTCGCTCAAAGTTCTCTTCGGCATCCCGCTCGTCATTTCCGCCGCCCTCCTCAGCTTCGCCCACGGCGCCAACGACGTCGCAAACGCCGTCGGCCCGCTCGCTGCCATCGTGCAGGCCTCGCAATCGGGTAACTTTACCGACGCCGTGTCGATCCCGCTCTGGGTCATGGTCATCGGCGCGCTCGGCATCTCTTTCGGGCTGTTCCTGTTCGGCCCGAAACTCATCCGCATGGTCGGCAGCCAGATCACCAAACTGAACCCGATGCGCGCCTATTGTGTGGCGCTGTCGGCGGCGATCACGGTGATCGTGGCCAGCTGGCTGGGCTTGCCCGTCAGCTCCACCCATATCGCGGTGGGGGGCGTGTTCGGTGTCGGGTTCTACCGCGAATGGGACGCAGAGCGCCGCCTGCGCGCCGCCCGCGAAGCAATGCCCGACCGGCCCGTCTACTCGGTCGAGGAACGCCGCCGTCGCAAGCTGGTGCGCCGCTCGCATTTCATGAC